>JALSZC010000065.1 GCA_027059605.1 Ghiorsea sp.
GCTTCTTCTTTTTTGAGCTTTTCATCATCTGTTGCCACAGCCTTGCTCATCACATGGTGTAAAGTAATGGTTGCAAAAATACAGGAAAGTATACCTGATAAATGTAAGTGAGAGTGAGCACCAAACATATTTAAGAAGATGTAAAAAACCTCAGCCGCTTCAAATGCACCATAACCCACCATCATTACAATCAATAGTTCGGCAATCCTATTCTCTGTTGTTTTCATGAGTAGTAGCCCCACATAACCCAAGAACACGCCCAGCACAGCAGAACCAAAAATAACAATCAAACTAATTTCAGTTACATAACCTAATGTAAGTTCGCCACCCTCAAGGGCATAAAGACCAATAAAAACAAACACAATCAATGCTGTGGCATCGTTGAATAAGCTCTCACCCTCTGCGAGAATTTTTAAGCGGTGTGGTAATTCAAAATTAGAAAAAATACTCACCACAGATACAGGGTCAGTTGCTAAAACCATAGCAAACAACACTATCACGGCAGCAAAAGAAAGGTTATATTGTCCAAATAATGTGTCTGCGGTTAGCAAAGCCAAACCTACCGATAACGATACTGCAACCACTGCCAAATACACCAAACTGAAACCATGCTCTTTTAAATCTGCAACTGTCAACTCAAATGAATCCGTAATCAGTAGTACAGGAAGCAAAAGCAAAACCAAAGCTGCAAAGTGTTCAGTATCTCCTGTAATCATGGGAATCCCAGCAAATAAATAGTGCGCAAGGAAAGAAAGACCGATAAGCCCTAAAGGTGATGGCACCTTAAATTTTTCTTCCAACTGTAAAGCTATGAATAATATCACACAGACAACAAGTAATGTTACAACCATTTTAAAGCTCCTCTTTAAAACCTTCCCACATGAAAAACTAAGCATAGCTTACTGCAACATTTCTGCACAGTTTTTCTAACCACAGGTCGATTTGTCATAAACAATCAACTTCCGTAAGCAAAAAATACGCCAACTTATGAATATTCCAATAAAAAAGGGCGAAGCCAAAGCTCCACCCTTTCTCATCAGTTATAAAGTTCTAAGCTGTTATACTTAGTCTTCCAACAATGCTTTCATCGACAAACGAATCTTACCACTGCGGTCAACTTCCAATACTTTCACCTTAACCACATCGCCCTCACTCAGTTTATCTGAAACTTTCTCAACACGTTCATTTGAAATTTGAGAAATATGAACCAAACCATCCGTTTGACCCAAGATGCGAACAAATGCGCCGAAGTCCATGATTTTCACCACTTTACCTTCATACACTTTACCCACTTCAACTTCAGCCACGATGTCTTCAATCATTTTCTTCGCAGCTTCACCAGCTTCACCAGTGACTGCAAAAATGGTAATCGTTCCATCATCAGCAATGTCTACTTTAGCACCTGTTTCTTCAACGATACCGCGAATCACCTTACCACCAGCACCAATCACTTCACGAATTTTGTCCGCTTTGATTTTCATGGTGAACATGCGCGGTGCGTGAGAAGCAACATCATCACGAGGTGTTGAGATACACTTCGCCATTTCAGACAAAATATGCATACGACCACCATTAGCTTGTGCCAAAGCTTCACGCATAATTTCACGGGTTAAACCGCCAATTTTGATGTCCAACTGCAAAGTAGTTACGCCTTCTGTTGTACCTGCCACTTTAAAGTCCATATCGCCAAGATGATCTTCATCACCCAAAATATCAGACAATACAGCATAACCATCTTTTTCTAAAATAAGACCCATAGCAATACCAGCAACCGCACCTTTAACAGGCACACCAGCATCCATCATGGCTAAAGACGTGCCACAAACCGATGCCATGGATGAAGAACCATTCGATTCTGTAATTTCACAAACAGAGCGAATGGCATAACCAAATTCTTCCATGCTAGGCAATACAGCTTCAACACCACGACGTGCAAGGCGACCATGACCAATCTCACGGCGACCAGGAGGGCCCATGCGGCGTGCTTCACCCACTGAATAGGGTGGGAAGTTGTAGTGCAACATAAAGCGTTGTTTAGCAACACCTTCTAAGCTTTCAGTAGTTTGCATATCGGATTCAGTACCCAATGTGATGGTGACCAAAGCTTGGGTTTCACCACGGGTAAACAATGCAGAGCCATGCGGACCAGGCAACACACCAACTTGACAATCAATAGCACGAACTTCATCTGTTTTACGACCATCAATGCGAGGGTTGCCATCAATGATGGAACGACGAACCACATTTTTCTCAAGGTTTTTCACAGCCGAAGTTACATCGTTGCTTGAGAAATCACCTGGATTTTCTTCTGTGCCTGCAAACTTTTCTTGTGCAGCTAAGCGGATAGCTTCCAATTTCGCAGAACGCTCTGATTTATCAACGATAGCATAAGCAGCACGAACATCTGCTTCAAAAGCTTCATTAACAACCGCTTGAACCTCATCATTACCTGCAAGTTCAATCACTAACTTTTCTTTACCTGCAACTTTCACAAGCTCTTCAATCGCATCAATGACAGGTGCATAACCTTCTTGACCAAAGATAACCGCATCAATCATTTGCTCTTCAGAAAGTTCTTTGGCTTCAGATTCAATCATCAATACCGCATCACGCGTACCTGCAACAATCAAATCAAGTTCAGAGTTTTCCATTTCTGCATAAGTTGGGTTTAAAACAAACTCACCATCAATCAAACCAACACGTGAAGCCGCAATCGGCTCAGCAAAAGGAACATCTGAAATCGAAAGTGCCGCCGACACACCGTTGATGGCAATAATATCTGGGTTGGTAGCATCATCGGCAGACATCACAGTGGCAATCACTTGTGTCTCATGAAAATAACCTTTAGGGAATAACGGACGAATCGGACGGTCAATCAAACGCGAAGTTAAAGTTTCCTTTTCAGAAGGACGACCTTCACGTTTGACAAATCCACCAAGGAAACGACCAGCGGCATAAGTTTTTTCTTGGTAATGAACTGTTAAAGGCATGAAATCTACGCCTTGCATAGGTGTTTTTGCTGCAGTTGCAGCCACGTGAACCACCACGTCGCCCACTTGGGCTAGAATTGAACCACCAGCTTGGCGCGCTATGCGACCTGTTTCAAAACTGATTTCTTTACCACCAACGGTGGCCCTGCTTGTTTTTACATTAAACATTTATACTTCCTTTCACGAGCCCCATGCTCGCTTACTTATTTTCTCTCTTTTCCTACACATACTGCTTTAAATACAGAAAAAGCGGCCATAAGACCGCTTTCCCAATAAACTTTTCTAATTAACGACGCAATCCTAAGCGTTCGATAAGCTTACGATAACGACCAAAATCTTCACCTTTTAGGTACTTCAAAAGGTTACGGCGTTGACCAACCATTTTTAAAAGACCACGACGTGAATGGTGATCTTTATGGTTGTCTTTAAAGTGACCTGAAAGACCGTTGATGCGAGCTGTTAGAAGCGCAATTTGTACTTCTGGTGAACCTGTGTCGCCTTCTTTAATCGCATATTCAGCGATTACTTTGTTTTTTTCATCTGTTGATAAAGCCATACTATTTCCTTGTCTTACTTAAACTCACTACAACCCGAGAAAACATGCGGAACACATAGAACCCCAGCATTGAGCGGATGCGCAATATAACCTTGCCATCCTAAAAGTCAAAAAAACAAAGAGGAGCAGGTGTGAAATAAAAAATACGCTTAAAAACACTATCATTACTTACTCAAATGAGGACACAAACTCACCATAACCTTCTTTCTCTAAATTTTCTACTGGGATAAAACGCAATGCTGCGGAGTTAATACAATAGCGTAAGCCCGTGGTTTCTTGAGGGCCATCATTAAACACATGTCCTAAATGTGAGGTTTTACTACGAACTTCCGTGCGTGTAGAAAACAAACGTTTATCCACTTTTTCGATGATATTCTCTTTCACCAATGGTCGGTCAAAGCTTGGCCATCCTGTACCTGAATCATATTTATGTAAGGAGCTAAACAGCGGCTCACCCGAGACAATATCCACATAAATACCTGCTTCTTTATGATTCCAATATGCATTGTTAAATGGTGGTTCAGTACCCTCTTCTTGGGTTACCTCATATTGCAATGGTGTAAGTTTATGTTTTAAGTCTGCCATTTTTTTATGTTCTCCTCGGTCTTTGCCCCAGACTTTATCCAAATACTGATCGCGACCTGAACCTTTACGGTAATACCAGTAACGTAATGGGTTCTTTTTGTAATAATCTTGATGATATTCTTCTGCCCTATAAAAGGTTTGCGCTGGTTTAATAGGCGTGACAATAGGTTTAGAAAACACCCCACTTGCTTCCAGTTTAACTTTAGATGCTTCGGCAAGTTTACGTTGCGTCTCATTCAAATAAAAAATACCTGTTGTGTAAGCATATCCCCTATCCACAAACTGACCACCTGCATCAGTAGGGTCAATTTGATGCCAAAACACATCCAAAAGCTTTTCATAACTAACTTGTGCAGGGTCATAAGTAATTTCAATCGCTTCCAAATGCCCGCCTGACATATAATTTTGATAAGTAGGTTTTTTGGTTTTACCTGTGCTATAGCCTGAAACCACAGCTTTCACACCATCGAGTTGCTCAAAAGGTTTTTCCATGCACCAAAAGCAACCACCAGCGAATATTGCCTTTTCAGTGTTCGCCATTGCAGCCATCATCTTATCTTTTGCCATTTCATCCTTGGCAATAGTCAATGCTGGTAACGTAAGCAACATAAGCGCAGCACTTATGAAGACAATGGTATAGTTTCGGATTTTATTCATACTATTCACCTTCCTTATTTAAAGATGCAAACAGTATAAGGCATAAATATCACAAAAGTATCACTCAAATATATGTTTAATAGGCTGGGCGACCATTGGGGGAAACTTGATTTTTACCTTCTGCTACACCGACAGCATCCACAGCATTTTTTTCGTAAGGTTTTTCTACATGAGGTTTATCGACTTTGACAGGTTCTACCCCATCATCACAGGCTGCAAGAAACAAAAAGCAAGGAAGCAGATACTTTATCATGGCCAGTACGTGACCTTGGCCGTGCAAGTTTCCGATATTTCAACACGAGAAACTTTAAGCCGTTCATTGTCCAAACGCTTAGCCATTTCTTTATAAAGCTCGGCTGCAACATTCTCACTGGTTGGGTTCATCACATCAAAGGGTGCTACATCATTCAAGTTATAGTGGTCCCAAGGCTCTAAGGCTGTTTTAAGCTCAGTTTTCATAATTTTGTAGTCTATGCCCATACCAAGCTCATCAAGCTCGCTACATTCGACATACAAACGTACATGCCAGTTATGCCCATGCAAACGCGCACAGTCTCCAGCATAACCACGCAATTGGTGGGCTGCAGAGAAATGGGTTTCAATCATCAATTCATAACGTGGCATGATGTTTACGCCTTTACCTTGGGTAAAAGCATAGCAGCAGCAACATTGCGCCCTTCTCCAACCAAGATATTAAATGTACGTGCTGCAGATAGTGAATCCATACACTCAAAACCCACATGCAAATCAGCCAAGTAATCCATCACATCATGACTTGGAAATGCTGTTCGCCTACCCGTACCAATCACTAAAACCTCTGGGGTATGGGTTTCAAGCCATTTCAAATCTGCAATCGTTAATGTTGAAATATCTTGTTTTAACCAAGGGGTAAACACTTCACCTTGATGAAAATAAAAGCTATCCTCAATTTTATCATGACCCAATTGAAAAAATGAATCGCCATAGGCATGAAATACACGCTGTCCACTTTCAAGCTCTGGGGTAATGTCCCCTTGCATAGCTGTACCTAACATAAATTAAGGGCGGTTTTCCAATTCTTTAAGTTCTTCTTCAGACATTTCAAACTTACCTTCAAGCGATAGCATAATCGGCGAAGCAATAAAGATGGATGAATAAGTACCGACAGCAATACCAACCAACAAGGCAAATGCAAAGTTATGAATCACTTCACCACCAAAGAAATATAGGGAAAACACAACAAGTAAGGTGGTCAATGAAGTCATTAATGTACGTGTGAGTGTTTGGTTAATTGATTGGTTACAAACCTCAACTTCATCTTTAGGGTGTTTGGTCTTTTTATTGGCTTCAAAATTTTCACGAATGCGGTCAAATACCACAATGGTATCATTCAGTGAATAACCAAGCACTGTGAGTAATGCTGCAACCACAGATAATGAAAACTCTAATTGTAATGCTGAGAATACACCGACTACAATAATAATATCATGCAATAATGCAGCATCTGCACCCAAAGCAAAACGTAGTTTAAAGCGAACCATGACATAAATTAAAATACCAATAAGTGTATAAAACACAGCCATCATACCCGCTGTTTTCAACTCTTCGCCCACTTGTGGTCCCACAAATTCAACGCGGCGCATTTCAACTTGGTCTGCACCAAATTTATCGGTTAATGCATCTAAAATTGCAGTGCTAATAGCAGAGGCTTCCACACCCTCTTGATTTTGCACACGAATCAAGATTTCTTCAGGTGAACCAAACTCTTGAATCACAGCTTTTCCATAACCTGCAGGTAGAAGAGCCTGACGAATATCAGCAGCCTTCACCTGTTGATGAAAGCGTACTTCAACAAGTGTACCACCTGTGAAATCAATGCCCAAGTTCAAACCTTTAAAAGCAATCCATGCCAAAGAAAGCACAATCATGACCGCAGAGAAAGCAAGTGCTTTTTTACGGCTAGCTAAGAAGTTAATGTTAATGTCAGGACGTATAAGTTGCATAATAACCCCTTAGATACTCAATGTTTTAATATTTTTTTGTTTACGATACATCAAATATGTAATCGCACGCGTCACCACAATCGCGGTAAACATCGAAGCCAAAATACCAACGCTAAGTGTTACCGCAAAGCCTTTGATTGGCCCTGAGCCAAACTGGAACAATACAATGGCAGCAATAAGTGTGGTAATATTGGCATCCATAATGGTTGAAAATGCTTTATCATAACCACCATCAATAGCAGCAAGCGGCGTTTTTCCATTATGAATCTCTTCTCGTATACGCTCAAATATCAAGACATTAGCGTCCACCGCCATACCAATGGTTAATACAATACCAGCAATGCCCGGCAAAGTTAATGTTGCGCCAATCATACTCATGGCTGCTGCAATCAATATAATATTAAATGCCAAAGCAATATTGGCAAAAAGACCAAACAAACGATAATAAACCAACATGAAAAGTAATACGGCAATAAAACCATAAAGAATCGAGTTTAAGCCTTGGTCAATAGAGTCTTGCCCTAGGCTTGGACCAATCGAACGTTCTTCTACAACCTTAATGGGCGCAGGTAGTGCACCTGCACGTAATACAATGGCAAGGTTACGTGCTTCTTCAGTCGTAAATGAGCCTGTGATTTGTGCCGTACCACCTGAAATACGCTCTTGAATCACTGGCGCTGATTGCACCACACCTTCAAGCAAAATCGCAAAACGTTTTTTTACATTTTCTTTGGTTAAACGGTCGAATTTACGAGCACCTTGATTGTTAAACTTTAAAGAAACCGCAGGCTGATTACTTTGCGAGTCAATAGTAATACGCGCCATGGTTACATCTTTACCTGATAGTTCAGTGCGTTTCTTCAAAAGAATAGGACGACCATCCGCAAAGTATGCAATCATATCACCTGGAGGAACCCGACCAGCCATAGCTGCATCCAAGTCACCCTTTTCATCCACCAATTTAAAATCAAGCTGCGCTGTTTGCCCAATAATAAGCTTAGCATGTGCTGAGTCTTCATACCCTGGAATCTGCACCAAAACGCGTCTATCACCTTGGCGCATAATCACAGGCTCTGTTGTACCCAAGGCATCTACACGGCGACGAATCACTTCAATGGTTTGTTCAATAGCGTATGACTTGATTTCTTTGGCTTCACTTTCTGAAATTGTGAATACAAAGGTTTGATCATCGGTTTGTTCCATCTCATAACCAACCAATAATTTGTGCAGTAACTTTTTAGCTTTGGCAACATCTGCCGCTTTTTTAATGACAACACTGACTTGTGTTGCATTGCTATCTAATTTTTTATAGCGGATTTTTTCTTCACGCAGTGTACGTCGAATCATATTGATATTGTCAGAGACTTGCTGTGAAATTACTTTCTCAATATCAACATCAACAACAAGGTGAATACCACCTTTTAAGTCAAGCCCAAGGTTTAATGGTTGGCTAAAAGATGCTGGCCACCAACTGGGTACTGTTGTTACATTTGGGGCTGCCCCCATCACAGCACCAACCAGCACTGTTATAATCAACCAAAATTTCCAAGGTGCATATTTTTGCATGAGCTTGTCCTCAACCTTTTATAGAAAATTATTTCTCTTTTTTATTTTTCTTTTCTAGTGGTTTTGGACTTTCTTGCAAACCACCAATCGTATCTTGTTTGGTTTTAATAATCACACCATCGGCAATTTCAACCATAGCTACACCATCTTTCACATTAGTAATGCGACCATAAATACCACCACCCGTAATCACTTTGTCACCTTTTTTAAGACCTTTAATGAGCTCTGCATGTTCTTTCATGCGTTTTTGCTGTGGACGAATTAAAAGCACCCAGAAAATAACCATAATAAGAATCAATGGAATTAATGAGGCAAAACCTCCACCAGCAGGTGCTGCTTCAGCATAAGCTAAGTTTGCAGGTAAAAGAGCAACCGAAAGTGCCAATACTGCTTTTGAAATCATATGTTGTAATGTTGATGTGTTCATTTTCATTCCTTTCTTACGTTAAGTATATTATTCTAACTTACTGATTGCGATAAGTTTTTAAAAACTCATCACGAAACTCTGGCCAACGTCCTTCTTCTAACGCATTTCTTGCCCTTTGCATCAAATCACAATAATAATGAAGATTATGCAAGGTATTCAAGCGCGAACTTAAAAGCTCTTTCGCCATGAAGAGGTGGCGAAGATACGCTCTGGAAAAATTTTTGCATGTATAACATGTGCAACTGTCCATAATTGGCGCATCATCAATCTGATGTTTCAGGTTTTTGATGTTGATTTTACCATGGTCGGTGAAGAGCGTGCCATTGCGCGCATTGCGGCTGGGCATCACGCAATCAAACATATCAATGCCCCTATCAATGCCTTCAATTAAATCATCAGGTGTGCCTACGCCCATCACATAATGGGGTTTATCTTCGGGTAAATGGGGAGCAAGCGCATCCAGCATTGCCATCATCTCTTCCTTGGGCTCGCCCACGGACAAGCCACCAATGGCAATACCTTCAAAATCGATTTCAGCAATGGCTGCAAGACTTTCTTTGCGTAAATCAGAGTACATACCACCTTGCACAATGCCAAATAAGGCTTGGGTATCGTTCACAGGCAAATGCTCACGGCAATCTTTTGCCCAACGCATAGACATTTCCATGGATTCGCGAGCTTCATCATAAGTGGCTGGATATGGTGTGCACTCATCAAATGCCATCACAATGTCACTGCCCAGTTTACGCTGAATTTCCATGCTTTCTTTGGGTCCTAAAAACCACCTAGACCCATCAATATGCGATTGAAAGCGAACGCCTTCAGGCTCAATTTTTCGCAAATCACCCAATGACCACACCTGAAAACCGCCAGAGTCGGTAAGAATTGGCCTATCCCAAGCCATAAACGTATGCAGACCACCCATCTTTTCTACAATATCAGCACCCGGGCGCAGCATGAGGTGATAGGTATTACCCAAAATAATCTCAGCACCAATATCATCGGTTAAATCGGCAGGTGTTAAGCTTTTGACTGTAGCTTGTGTGCCTACAGGCATAAAAACAGGTGTCTGCACCTTACCATGCGGCAGGCTCACTTCACCACGACGCGCAAAACCTTGCTCATCTTTAGCGATGATTTTAAATGAAAGTGCAGGCACCTATATCAGCTATGAAACAAGTAATGCGTTGATTTTACGCACAAACCCTGCAGGGTCTTCAGGCAATGCGCCTTCAGCAAGCACAGCTTGATCAAACAAAATATCCGAATAATCAGCAATTTTGTCTTTAGAACGCATTTTCGCCAAACGCTTGACCAAGTCATGCTCTGGGTTGATTTCAAGAATAGGTTTTACCGCAGGCACATCTTGCCCTGCTTGTTTCAAAATACGCTCCATATTACCTGAAATATCAAACTCATCGGCAACCAAACAAGCTGGTGATGTTGTCAACCTGTCTGTTGTGCGTACATCCTTGACCTTATCACCCAAAGCTTCTTTAAGCTTTTTCACTGCAGGTTCTGCAGATTTAACAGCTTCTTCATGCGCTTTTTTCTCTTCTTCCGCATCTTCACCAATGCCTGATAAGTCTAGCTCACCTTTGGCAATGGATTTGAGCTCTTTGCCATCGAATTTGTCCAAGTGACCAACCAGCCATTCATCAATACGGTCAGCCAACAATAAGACTTCAATCCCTTTCTTGCGGAAGATTTCCAAATGAGGGCTATTTTTTGCAGCAGCTAAGCTTTCTGCTGTAATATAATAAATATCTTCCTGCCCTTCTTTCATACGCTCAATGTATTGCGTAAGGGTGACAGTTTTTTCATCACTTTCAGTGCTAGCAAAACGCAACAATGATGCGATGGTTTCTTTATTTTTCGCATCTTCAATCACGCCTTCTTTTAAGCAGTTGCCAAACTCGGCATAAAACTCGGCGTACTTATCTTCTTCTTTACTCGCCAAATCTTTAAGCCAAGAAAGTACACGTTTGGTCGCACCTTTTTTCATGGCTGTCATGGCTGGGCTATGCTGCAAAATTTCACGCGACACATTCAATGGCAAGTCCGAAGAATCCATCACACCACGCACAAAGCGCAAATAACGCGGCATCAAATCTTCTGTAGCTTCCATGATAAACACACGTTTGACATAAAGCTTTACACCATGTTTAGCTTCGGCTTGCCATAAATCAAACGGTGCACGTTTGGGGATATAAAATAATAATGTGTATTCATATTGCCCTTCAAGGCGTTGATGCATGTAAGCTAAAGGGTCTTCAAAATCATGGGCAACATGCTTATAGAAATTATTATAATCTTCTTCTTTAAGCTCAGACTTAGGTTGTGCCCATAATGCAGAAGCTTGGTTTACGGTTTCAATTTCAGGTTCTTTACCTTCTTCTGCTGGTTTAAACATACGAATTGGGAACGGCACATGATCTGCATATTTATTGATAACAGAGCGCAATTTCCAATCATTTAAAAATTCTTCCGCATCATCACGCAAGTGCAATACAATTTCAGTGCCCCGTTTCTCTTTGTTCACGGTTTCGATAGTGAACTCGCCATCACCTGCTGATTCCCAACGTACACCATGTTCAGGGCTTGTGCCTGCACGGCGCGTAGTTAAAGTCACTTTATCAGCAACAAGGAATGATGAATAAAAGCCTACACCAAATTGACCAATCAAATGCGCATCTTTTTCTTGATCACCTGATAGCTGGCTAAAAAATTCTTTAGTGCCCGAGCGAGCAATCGTACCGATATTTTCAATCACTTCTTCATGGTTCATGCCAATACCGTTATCACGAATAGTGATAGTCTTGGCATCTTTATCAAATTCAACAAAGACATGTAAATCAGAATCACCTTCAAACAAGGCATCATCAGTCGTCGCTTCAAAGCGAAGTTTATCTGCAGCATCTGAAGCATTGGAGATTAACTCACGTAAAAAGATTTCTTTATTTGAATAAAGGGAGTGAATCATCAAGTCCAAAAGTTGTTTCACTTCTGTTTGGAAATTCATAGTTTCTTTCGACATGCTTACCTCTATGTGTTTAATAAATGATATAAACGAAATATGTAAGGTTTAGATAGTGTTGCAAAAAAGCTTTTTCAAGCCCTTAAAACAATTTTTTAGTGCCTAACCCACCACACAATCATCCAGCCTACAGCAAGTGAGCAAATCCCCATAAATCTTAATGACGAAACAGGCATTTGAGGCATCTTTCTAAGCACATTAATCATGGTGTGTGGAAAGAGCGCATAAAGCACCCCTTCCAACACCAAGACCAACCCTAAAGCTGCCCATAAATCATTCATCAGACTTTCTTATTTTGATTTCTCAAAAAATCTAAAGAACTCAGAGCTTGGCGACAATACTATGCGACTTTGCGTTGCCATCGATTTTTTATAAGCTTCTAAAGAGCGCGTAAATGCATAAAACTTAGGGTCTTTCTCGTAAGATAACGCATAAATTTTGGTTGCTTTCGCATCCGCATTACCTTTAATGATTTCAGACTGCTTGTATGCATCAGCCAATAGAAATTTACTTTGCTTATCCGCAGTTGCACGAATCTCTTTTGCAGCTTCTTCACCTTCAGAACGGTATTGCTTGGCAATACGCTGACGCTCTGCTTTCATTCTACGAAATACAGAATCTGAGTTTTCAGCAGGCAAATCAGCACGTTTAATCCGTACATCAACCACTTTCACACCAAGATTAGCCACTTCTTTATCTGCTAAGTCTCGAATAGATAACATTAAAGATGAACGCATATCGCCACCTTCACCACCCGTAACAATCTCATGCAATGTATGCTTACCTAATACCTCACGTACTTTTGCACCTACAACGTCTTGCATGCGCGATTCCACGCGATCCCGTGTTTTTGCAACTTGATATACTTTAAGTGGATCTATAATTTTCCAACGTGTAAAGCTATCGACAAGAATTTTTTTCTTATCTTTGGTAATGACTTCATTGGGAAGGTCATCACTGGCAAGTAAACGCTTATCAAAAACAACAACATTTTGCCAAGGAAGCTTCCACTTTAAACCTGGTTCAGCAATAGGTGCACCAGCAATATCACCAAATTGCATCACTAATACTTGATCACGTTGATCGACAATAAATGCACTTCGGCTAACAATAATAAAAACTGCAGCAATCATAATACCTGTCATGAATTGTTTAGGGCTCATTATTTCACCTCCACTTTGCCAGCGCTATTCAGAGGCAAGTATGGCAACACCTTACCAGCAATTTTAGAGTCAATAATCACTTTATCTGCACCCGCCAAGACTTCTTCCATGGTTTCTAAATACAAACGTTTACGCGTTACTTCTGGTGCTTTCTTATAAGCTTGTAGCAAGCTATTAAAACGATCTGCTTCACCAATCGCGCGATCTTCTACTTCTTTGGCATATGCTTCAGCTTCAAGAATTTTCTTTTTCGCTTCACCACGTGCATTCGGAATAATACTGTTAGCGTAAGCCTCAGCTTCATTCTTAGCTCGTTCTTTATCCTCTCGAGCACTTGCTACATCTTTAAACTCTTTACTCACACGCTCTGGTGGTTGCACATCTTTCAGCGTTACCGTAGTAATACGTATACCTGCATTGTATTTATCGAGAATTTCTTGAATACCATCACGTGTTCTGGCTTCAACTTCTGCTTTTTTATCGGTCATGACATCATCAATCAATGTACTACCAATCACCGCTCGAATTGAGCTTTCTGCCGCATCCCTAACCGTTTGTACAGCCTGGCTTGCATCGATCTCAAACAAGTACTTTCCAATATCTGAAATCCTATATTGTACAACAAAAGAAATATCCACAATATTTTCATCTTTAGTCAACATCAAAGACTCTTGATCCATTTTACGTATGCGCCCATCGGCAAAGGTGCGGAAACCTATGGTCAAACGTTGCACCGACAATGTTGGAATCTTTTCAACGGTTTCAATGGGATAAGGCAAATGCCAATTCAAACCAGGGCTACGTGTGTCCTGATGTTGCCCAAACCTAAGCACAACAGCCTCTTCATCTGCTGCGACAATATAAAAACCTGACGCAAGCCATGCCACAAAAGCCACACCAATCAGTGTCATAAGCATACCTTTGCTTACTTCTGGAGAGTCACCATTATTCCCGCCTTTGCCGCCACCAAAAAAGCCACCAAAACGGTCATTTAAATCTTTTAAAACCTTGTCCAAATCAGGAGGTGTTTCTTTATTCCCCCCTCCTGATGAACCATTGGGTTTATTTCCCCACGGGTTATTGTCTTGATTTTGATTCCAAGGCATAGATATTCTCCTTCACACGATAAGCACGGCAATACGCTGCGCAGTGTAGCTTGCTCGGCTGCGATTGCATCAACCTATTTTTATTTTCCTACAGATTCAGGTAAAGAGACTAGCCACTTGCTTAATGCTGTAATTTGTTTAGGCGTTAAGGGGCCGCCATTTTTTTTTGCAAAACCTGGCATTTGCGGTTTACCTATGCCATGACTAATCATTGATTCCAAGGCTGGTAACGAAGCATAACCTCTTAATTTTGGAGCATACCCACCCTCAGCATGAGTACCATGACACATAGCACAACCTACTTCATAAAGTTTGCTAGGTTCTTGAACGCCTACAAGTGGCTTAAAATGACAAGATGCACACTTCCCATCAAAAATACCTTTAATTTTCCTATTCAAACTCAAGTGAGGGTTTTCAACCACATTAAATATTAACAAGGCAGATGCCTCATTTCCCAATGAGTCTTTCACGGAAATCGTCTTTCTTATATTGGATTGTTTCGCAATTGTATCCACGGTTACCTGCAACTGTGTAAAATCATTCGGCATAATTACAAAACTCTCAGGTTTCACTACCGTACAACCACATGATGCTTGTATATCTACCAGCTCAATAGGCTGCGAATGATTATTACGAACCAAAAATGTTGCAACAGCAGTCTCACCCTCTTTTATGTCGCCAAGCTGATATATTTCAGGTTGGATATGTAATAAGGGCAGCGGCTTGTTGGCTTGCGCTTGGGTCGGCACTGTTTGCTCAACACAAGCAAGCAAAACACAGGCAACAACACATAAAGTAGCTAAGGTTTTAGCCATGGTTTCAGCACCTCAGGTATGGCTAAATCCCCTGTTTGCATGGCCAACAAATCGGGAACCTCATACATCAATATTTCTTTTGTAGCAGCCAAAACATCTGCATGACCTGTATTCACAGCAAGAAACAAAGGGGCTAACCAAGCATCCAGTTCTAACATGCCCTGCCTTCGCAAACGATATTGCAATTGACGCATAAGCTGTTCTTTATCTTCTGCGCTTTGTTCTTGTTTATTCTTCATCCAAAGTATCTGTTTGGCTCTTGCCATGCATTGCTTTCACCATATACGCTTGTACTTGACCATCAATACCTTTAATACTAGCTGGTGCTAACCTATCGCACTCCACCTTAGACTGCACACCTACCATCGTTGCCTTACTTGCCACTACCTCACCAGCTCTTGCCATGCCAGTTAATCGTGAAGCAATATTCACGGCATTACCAATGCATGTATATTGCATGGTTTGGCTTGAACCAATCGAACCCACAACCACTTCCCCACTATTAATACCAATGCCAACAGGAATTTCAGCTTGTCTTTTTAATGCTCGCTCTTTATTCCACGAGCGTAACATAGCCTGAATCTCCAAAGCACATGCAACCGCCGCATCTTCTTGCCTTTTCATAGGTATAGGAGCACCAAATAAAATCATGACTTCATCACCAATGAACTTATCAATGGTACCACCATATTTAAAAACAATATTGACTACACGTTCAAAATATTGGTTTAACATATTTACCACAACCGCAGGTGAAACTTTTTGGCTCATAGGTGTAAAGCCACGAATATCTGCAAACATAATCGTCACCTGTCTAAGCTCACCTGCTTTACCAATTTTCAATTGCCCTGACACCAGTTGTTTCACGACACTGGGTGATAACAAACGCTCAAACTGAGCCTGTGTTTTAGCCTCTCGCTCAATTTTTTGTGACAAACCTGCATTCACTACAGCCATTGCAACATAAGTTACAATACCACCCAAAAGTTGCAGATCTTTTTTAACGAAAGCACCCTGACCCTTACGTAAATCAAGCTGTACCGCACCAATCACTTTATCATTATGAATAATTGGTGAACACATGACCGATTGAATTCCCATCAAAACTAAAGAAGATGATTGTGCCAATTCCCCAACATGAGAGTCATCTGATAACAAGACTGCAGATTTAGTCGATTTCACCTCATTAAGTACAGTCTGTGAGACCGATACTTGTCCTTCGCTATCATCTAATGTTTTGATAGCTCTTGGTTCAAACTCACCTTGAGCATTAAGCAATAGAACCACACATCGATCTGCCACAAACATACGAACCAGTTGTTCAGTAATGGTATTCAATAATTTACGAATATCTCGCTCTGTACCAATACTTTGCAATAATTCCTGCCCCATGCGCAACTTTTCATAGTCCACACGCAATATTGAAGCATCATGCACTTCACTTTCAGGAAGAAAACGCCCTACTTCAGCAACATTAACACGTTCTGCATATTGTGTTTGTTGTGGATCAAATTGTTCAAATT
>JALSZC010000066.1 GCA_027059605.1 Ghiorsea sp.
ATACTCATTTTTGTCCATTGATCTTTGTCTTGATAAGCCATGGATGCTTGTTGTTGGGCTTCAATGTATGAACGGAAATCAGCGGCAGTGAGCCAAGGGTCATCATTGCAACGAATAGCTCCAGTAATAGAAGAGAATAAACCCGGTTCAAACTGGCTGAAATGACCACACTCAATCAAGTTCATCACACGTTTTAAATCTTCATCAGCATCAATAATAGCATTGGGGTTGTAGTTGCCACGTGTAGCTTCCACTTCTTCTGCGGTTAAACCAAATAAGAAAAAGTTTTCATCGCCAACTTCTTCGCGGATTTCAATATTTGCCCCATCCAATGTGCCAATGGTCATCGCACCATTCATCATGAACTTCATATTGCCTGTGCCCGATGCTTCTTTACCTGCAGTTGAAATCTGCTCGGATAAATCGGCAGCAGGTGCAATCACTTCCATGGCGGATACACGGTAATTTGGGAAGAAAACCACTTTAAGCTTATCGCCTACATCTGGGTCATTATT
Organism: Ghiorsea sp.; assembly: GCA_027059605.1. Classification (GTDB taxonomy): domain Bacteria; phylum Pseudomonadota; class Zetaproteobacteria; order Mariprofundales; family Mariprofundaceae; genus Ghiorsea. The sequence continues at coordinate 516 of JALSZC010000066.1, forward strand.
CACCACATCGGCAACATTACTCACCAATTTGATAATTTGTTTTGCCATGTAGTAACCTGGTGCTGCTTTACCACCAATCAATACACAACGGTTGGTCCAGTTATCTGTGTCACCGCGTTTGATGCGATCATACAAATGAATCACATGCAATATATTAAGCAACTGGCGTTTGTATTCATGGATACGTTTGACCTGAATATCAAACATGGCATCGGGATGAAAGGATACCCCACATACTTCGTTGACTACTTCGGATAGACGTTGCTTATTTTCTAGTTTACATGCTGCCCATTGTTTGCGGAATGCAGCGTTGTCTGCCAAAGGGGCTAATTGTTTTAATTCATCCAATTGGGTAATCCAGCCATCACCAATGTTATCCGTAATCAACTTGCTTAATGGTTTATTGCACCATGCCATCCAACGGCGTTGGGTCACGCCATTGGTTTTATTATTAAACTTTTCAGGCCAAAGTTGATAGAAATCATTAAATAAACCTTCCACCAATAGATCTGAATGCAATTGCGCTACGCCATTAACTGAAAAAGAACCAACAATAGCTAAATATGCCATGCGTACCTGTTGCTCATCACCTTCTTCAATGATGGACATACGACGCTGACGCTCTACATCACCGGGATACTTTTTCGCCAAGTCTTTTAGGAAACGTGCATTAATTTCATAGATAATATCCAGCACACGGGGCAATAAACGGCTAAATAAATGTACGGGCCAGCGTTCCAAGGCTTCGGGTAGCAAAGTATGGTTGGTGTATGCCATGGTATTGCGGGTAATTTCCCATGCCTCATCCCATGTTAACCAATAATCATCCATCAAAATTCGCATCAGTTCGGCTACCGAAACAGTAGGGTGGGTATCATTAAGTTGAAAACAGTTTTTGGCTGCAAAGTGTGTGAAATCCTCACCATTGACTTCCACCCACTGGCGAATCACATCTTTAATACTTGCTGATGCTAAGAAATATTGTTGGCGCAAGCGTAATTCTTTACCATTTTCGTTGCTGTCATTGGGATATAACACCATGGAAATATGTTCGGCATTGTTTTTTTGTGCTACAGAACCTGCATAATCACCTGCATTAAACTCACCCAAATCAAACTCATCAGTGGCAGTTGATTTCCAAAGGCGCAAGGTGTTTACCGTACCATTTTTGTAACCTGGAATGGGTGTATCAAAAGGAACTGCCAATACATCATTGGTGTTCACCCAACGCACACGCATATTACCATTGTCATCATGATATACTTCTGAATAACCACCAAAATGCACAGCTTGCGTGTATTCAGGGCGTTCCATTTCCCATACATTACCTTCACGCAACCAGTGGTCAGGTGCTTCTTGTTGAAACCCATTGACAATACTTTGACGAAACATGCCATATTCATAACGAATACCATAGCCCGTCACAGGCAGTTGCAGGGTTGCGCAGCTATCGATAAAACATGCGGCTAATCTGCCTAAACCACCATTACCTAAACCTGCATCATGTTCAGCTTCAATCATTTCTTCGCAATCAATACCTAAGTCATGCAAGGCTTTGGTGGTTTGCTCATTTAAACCAAGGTTTAAAATAGCATTGCCCAAGGCTCTGCCCATCAAAAACTCTAAAGATAAATAATAGGTTCGTTTGCCATTGGTTTCCTGCACAGCTTCTTTGGTGTCACGCCAGTTTTCCATTAAGCGGTCACGTATGGTTAAAGCCAAGGCCTGATACTTATAATGATTTGAAATACATGCATCACTTAAACCAAGTGTACGCAAAAAATGACGCTGTATTCCTCGGATTAAATCATCACTGGTTTGACCAACACGGGGAACATCTGTAATGGAGCGAATATGAGATTGAGCTTTGGACATAGTGGTTTCCTTTATCATGCCTATAAATGGGGGCTGGCAGGCTGTCTAAGCTGATGCTGCAAGTCAAAAGAAAAGGTGACTTGATAAGTTGATATATGCTTTAGTCGGTATAGTCAGCCCAAAACTCTGTGCCTCTACCCATTTGTGTGATGCGTGCAATCAGCATATCCAATGCTTCGGGGCGTTCTGCAAAATTGATACGATCGGTTTGCACTACCAATAAAGGTGTTTCTTGATAGTGAAAGAAAAACTTATCAAAGGTTTCGGTAACTTGTTTGAGATAGTCCAAGTTGACACCTTTTTCCATGGTTCGATTGCGCTGCTGTATGCGTTTAAGGGCAATTTCAGGCGAAGATTGCAAGTAAACAACGAGGTCAGGCTTGGGTAAATCAAAGGTGACAGCCTGTGCAACTTGGTTGTACAAAGCAAACTCTTCATCGGATAAATTAGTCATAGCAAAAAGCCTGTCTTTGGCAAAAATATAATCGCTAATCATCATGGATTGGAAGAGGTCTTGCTGGGCTAAGCTTTGCCATTGCTTGAGGCGAGAAAACAAAAAAGATAACTGAACGGATAAACCATGGCGTTCAGGGTCTTGGTAAAACAGCTCCAAAAAGGGGTTGTCATCAATGTCTTCTAAGAGAAGGTTAGCATTGAGTTTGGTTGCTAATCCTTGGGCTAAAGTTGTTTTGCCTACACCAATACCACCTTCAATAGCAATGTGGTTGAGGTTTAATGTTGAAGTTGCCATGCTTCTCCTTTGTGCAGCTTTTCACCTGCATCTGTAAGGTGTGTTATCATTGTAGAGAGGCTCTCTCCAGTGACAGGATGTACCCAGAATGGTGCAATGTCCATGAGTGGTTGCAAGACAAATAGCCGAGATTGTGTTTCAGGGTGGGGTAGTTTTAACTCAGCTTGCGTTGAGATAAGTTGTTCATAAGCAATCAGATCAAGGTCTAATGTTCGTGACCCCCAATGTTCAATGCGCTTGCGATGATGCAGTGCTTCAACTCTATGCAATTCAGCCAGTAAGGTGTCGGCAGGCAGTTGCGTTTGCACATGAATGGCGGCATTCCAATAGTCGGGTTGTGGCGCACTGTCTGGCATAGTTAAAGCAGGTGTGTGATAAAGTTTGGATATTGCAATGATTTTGCATGTTTCTTTTAATGCATCACATGCTGTTTGGAATGTTTGTTTTACATCGCCAAGATTTCCACCCAAAGCGATAAAAGCATTGTTCACAGAGAACTTCTCCTTTATTATCAGTGAGACTGACTATTCATAATCGCACAGGATATTGCAAGGGATAAAAAGCGGTTGACGGATAGGCAATTAATCCCTAAGTTTCGCCGCCTTCCAAAGTTGGGAGATGTTTTAAATGTCGGGGCGTAGCGCAGCCTGGTAGCGCATCTGGTTTGGGACCAGAGGGTCGGGTGTTCGAATCACCCCGCCCCGACCATTTAAAAACAACCTTGGTCTGCTGGAATTAAGCGCCTGTAGCTCAGCTGGATAGAGCAACGGACTTCTAATCCGTAGGCCGCAGGTTCGAATCCTGCTAGGCGCGCCATTCGGCAACCGTTTCAAGAACTATGGTGGACGTAGCTCAGTTGGTAGAGCCCCGGCTTGTGATGCCGGTTGTCGCGGGTTCGAGTCCCGTCGTCCACCCCAGTTGTTCGTAATGGAATACCCCTTTATTTTCAATATGTTATGAATAAGGTTTGAGCCTTATCTTTATAGGGTTGTTTTCCCTAAAATTATCAATGTGCCCAGATTGAGCCCGAAATTTTCATTGGGAATAATAATCCTAATTATTTGATTTTGTGTGGAAAGTTTGCCATTCTAGGCTTATGAATAGGTTGAATTGTGTATTGTGTCCCCCAAACTTT
>JALSZC010000067.1 GCA_027059605.1 Ghiorsea sp.
GCAGGTGTGTTTGATGCACAGGCTCAAGAGCTGCAAACGATTGAAGGTTTAGGTAAAGAATCAGCGCAGTTCTTAAAACTTATGAAAGCAGCGCAAGTACGTTATCTTGAGTCTGAACTGGCATCAAAGCCTAGGTTAGACTCCCCCGAAGCTGTCAAAGCTTGGTTGCGCCTTAAGCTTCAAGAAAAAAGCATTGAATACTTTGGTGCTTTGTTTACTGATCAGCAACACCAATGCATATCCACTGAAATACTGTTTGAAGGCACGGTTGATAGAGCAGTGGTGTATCCCCGCACTTTGATTAAACGCGCTTTGGAACTGGATGCCAAAGGATTGATTGTTTTTCATAATCATCCAGCAGGCACAACTTTAGCCAGTGAACAAGATATTGCTTTAACGGGTCAACTGATTGAAGCTTGTCACACATTAGACATTAAACTTTTGGATCATTTTTTATTGGCAGGCACACAAGTATTGTCCTTCCAAGAACAAGGTTGGTGGCCAAAATGAGGAATTATTTTGCAAGTAACCCCAGTGAAGATTCTGCACTCATCTATGCTTTAGCTGCTGGTGCTGCGATTTGGTTAGGTTCATATTTGTGGAAGCAATATAATAAGCCGAATAAAAGGTTGCCACCATTAGAAAACAAAAAAGATGATGATTTAACATAAAGATTTTTGTGGTTCATGTTGTAATAAAGTATGTCGGTATATAGGTACGATATGAAGTCACTATGGGGGATGTAGGCATCAATAAAGTTTAGTTAGTGCTTAACCTTTTAAACCTGAAAGTAATCATATTTGAGCATAATACTGGTTTTGTTTATTAAGCTTGTTCTACTTTTAGCTTTTCCCATATATATGTTGCTATTGCCCCGTTAATCCAACCGCTTAGACACGATAGAAGCAAAAGAGGGGGTAGTAGGTAATACAGGGCTGGTTGCTGAATAAACCATGTTTCCACAGCCACAAATTGCCCAGACATGTGGGCGATTGCAGCCAGTAAACTTAAACTGATAAGGCTGATGCGTGGTATGAGCTTGTATAAAATTACCATCACTGTGGCGGCAGATAAGGTACCAGCAAGGCTGATAAAAAAGGTGGGTGTGAATAATGTGCCAATGAACATGCTGCCAATGATGACGCGAGCAAGGGCAAGGGTGAAAGCAGCACGTGCACCCAAATATACCAGTGCGAGCAAGGTCATGATATTGGCTACACCAAACTTAAACCATGGACCCAAACTGGGTAGTGCTGCTTCAAACACATGTAAGCCAATCGCCAACAGTACGAATGACAGCCAAACAGCTTGTTGTTGCAAAAGTGCTAGGGATGGGCGAGGAGGAATCTTTGATTTTTTGATGGTTTTAGCCATCTTTATTCCGAAATCGCATCAAATTTGATGTTTTCATTACTTTTCTCATCAGAACCGCGAATCACCACCATAATATGGTTGGGTACACAAGCAACCACACTGCCTGCATACCTTTTGCTGCCTGCAAGTATGCAATGGTGGGTGGTGCATGGTGAGCTATCAAAACGAATACCATTTTTAGATATTTCAATATCAGATATACCTATTTCACCTTGTGCTGCGACATGAATCATACGCTCATCATCAGGCAGGGGGTATTTTGCTAACAGTGTATCACCGTGATAAATGTAAGCTGTGGGGGTGCCTTGATTGAGTGTATGTGAGATTTGCAGCCATAAAAATGCAATGACCAATAATAAAAAAAACAATAAGATTCTATCCGCCCAAGTGCCTTGAAGACACTGGCGAAAACTAACCGTAGCCGTTTTAGGGTGGTTGTTTTTTGTTGTCATGGGTATGTTTCCACATACGCAAGCTAGATGATGGGGAATGATTTTGGAACATACACGCATTTATCGAGAAGAATTGGCTGATTATTTCCGCCGTGGCAGCAAGCCAAGAGAGGCTTGGAGGATTGGCACAGAGCATGAAAAAGTTGGCTACTGTACGCAAACATTGCGCCCTATTCCGTATTTCGGTGAAAAAAGTATTCAGCATTTGTTGGAACGTTTAGCTGACTGGAATCATGATGAGCATTGGCTTGCTGTGCTGGAAAATGGCAATCCGATTGCGCTTAAAAATGGGATGGCTTCCATCACTTTAGAGCCAGGCGGCCAGCTTGAATTATCGGGTGCGCCACTTGCCACTATTCATGAAACCCATGATGAGGTGGGCCGCCATTTTGATTTGCTGCGACAGCTCAACAAAGAATTAGACATTGGCTTTTTGGCAGTTGGTTTTCAACCCAAATGGAAGCGGGGTGATATTCCGTGGATGCCCAAAGCGCGCTACAATGTGATGCGGGAATATATGGTCAAAGTGGGTAACAAAGGGCTAGATATGATGCTGCGCACGGCAACGACACAAGCCAACTTAGACTTTGAATCTGAGGCTGATATGGCGAAGAAAATGCGCGTAGCATATTGCTTACAACCTATGGTGACAGCTATGTTTGCGGCATCACCTTTTAAAGATGGTAAACCATCGGGTTTATTATCCACACGTGCCGATTGTTGGCTAGATACTGACCCAAACCGCACAGGTATTCCCGAATGTGTATTTGAAGATGACTTTGGTTTTGAATCGTGGACAGAGTGGGTGCTTGATGTGCCTATGTATTTTGTATTGCGTGATGCGGAATATATTGATTGCACAGGTGAATCCTTTCGAGACTTTTTAGAAGGCAAGCTGCCCATGTTACCAGGGGAATATCCGACACATGCTGATTGGGAACTACATGTGAGCACCACATTCCCTGAAGTACGCTTAAAGCAGTTTATTGAGGTACGTGGTGCAGATGCAGGGGGCTGGGATTGGATTTCTGCGCTGCCTGCATTGTGGAAGGGTTTGCTTTATGATGACAAAACCTTGAATAAGGCTTGGGATATGGTTCAAGGCTGGAGCCATACAGAAGTAGTGGAGTTGATGCAGAATGTGCCAAAAAAAGCGTTAAAAACACCATTTTTAGACAAAGATGTACAGTTTTATGCGGAAATTGTATTAGATATGGCAAAAGAAGGGCTGAAAAATATTAATATTTGTGATGATAAGGGTAGATGTGAAATGCAATACCTTAAACCCTTGTTTGGAGTGATTGAAAGCGGTGAAACGCAAGCAGATAAGTGGTTGAAGATGTATGATGGCGAATGGAATCAGAATGTTGATTGCTTATTCAAAGAAGCTTCACACGACTAAGTTGATTATCAACCTATAGGGGATTTTTTTGAAGTCTGATCATGAAAAAAGCCTAGCATAAAAATGCTAGGCTTTAGAGTGAAATACGAACCTTAATGGTTCATTCGACGTAAGTTTTGTTTTGCTGCTTTATAGTTTGGGCGAAGGTATAAAGCGATTTTAAATTGATCACGAGCTCGCTTTTTATTTAGCTTTCCACCAAGGTTATAATAACTTACACCCAAATCATTATGTACACGAGCATCTTCAGGACAAAACCAAGCTGCTTTTTCTAATAAGTATGTTTGTTTGGCTACGCTTTGAACTTTGAATGCTTGGTTATAAAACTCTTGCGCTTCATGACAGCGATTTTTAGAACGCTTGACGATACGAGTTTGTCCTTTTGGGTTATGCTTATAAGAGGTTTTATGTTCATTGTGGATAGCGGCATCATGATGGTTTTCATGCTGTTCTGATGCATTGGCTGCACCAACCGCACTCCCTAATACATAACCACCAATTGCACCTATTACAGCTCCCTTAGCAGTATTGCCTTTATTATGTCCAATCATGGCACCAACACCAGCTCCAACCAGAGCACCCTTTGCACCAGCATCGGCTTGTGCAATACCACTACTTATCAACATGGCAGTAATCATAAATATTAAAATACGCATTTTCTTTCTCCTTTAAAATGATAAAAAAATATATATGCTAAATAGAGTAAGGTCAAATATAAGTGTTGAAAATTATGGTGATGATATGTATTCAAACTTGTTTTTCTGAAGAATCTGCTGGGTAGATTGTTGTATGAAGCAGAGCGACAGTACATAAAAAAGCCCAGCATTTGATGGCTGGGCTTTGAATTTTGTGCATTAAAACATTAGGTAATTTTAGCTGCAGGGTCTGGTTTTCCACGTTGCCATAGATAATACATCAATGGTGTGACAAACAGTGTAAGAATCGTTGCAGCAATGGTACCAAACGCCATGGATACACCTAAACCACCAAATACAGGGTCAGTCATCA
>JALSZC010000068.1 GCA_027059605.1 Ghiorsea sp.
GCACACATATCACAGCTTGCGCCCTTCGCTTATCGCCTTATGTGTTTCTACGCCCTAAAGAGCTACGCACCCTTGAATGGCAGTTTATCGACTTTGAAAAAGAACAAATCACCATCCCAGCCGAAAATATGAAAATGAAACAAAAGCATATTGTGCCTTTAGCCAAACAGGCGATAGCAATCCTCAAAGATGTGCAAGCTTTAACAGGGCAAGGCAAGTATGTGTTTCATGGTGCAAGGGCAACCAGCCGCCCCATGAGTGAAAACACGATTAACGCCTGCTTACAACGCCTTGGCTACAGCACAACGCATGACCATTGCGCTCATGGCTTTAGGGGCATGGCATCTACCCTACTTTATGAGCTTGGCTATAGAAGCGATTTAGTAGAGCGGCAACTAGCACACAGCGAACGCAACCAAGTGAAAGCAGCCTATAACCATGCAGAGCATTTAGACGAGCGCAAAGCCATGATGCAGCAATGGGCGGATTACTTGGACGGGTTAAGAGACGGGGCGCAAGTTGTGCCTATCCATAGAGCAAAAGCTTAAACATGTGTGAGGTGGTATATGAGTTGGGTCTTTAAATCAGAGCTTGGAGCAAAACTAATGACCGTTGTGACAGAAAGTATCGAGCATGAAAACACTAAGGGCTTTAACCAAAGGTTAATAAGGCTTTTTATACACCAAGCTAAGAAAGGTGAGGAAATTGATGATGCCCTTATGGATTTTATTGTAACAGGGTTAGAAAGCCACCTAGCAGGTAAAAAACCGTGGAAAGATAAGCGCGGACAAAAAACAAAAGAATTGAAGTATTTATTCCCTTATTATTATGAGTATTTACGACAATATGGCAGCAAAGGGATGATGTCGTCAGGCATTGCTGATGCAGTTGGTGGTGACATTAAAGACCAAAGGCAGACTGAACGTTATGTTCAAGAAGCTAAAAAATGGCTGGAAGGTGATGATTGTTCAGAAATAGAAAACTTTTTAGCTTGGTGCGAAAAGAATAATAAAGAAATACCAAAACAATCCAGCTTCTATCAAAACCAAGAAAGGCTGCTAAAAAAGCACCAATTACACTTAGAGAAAGACATTAAATAATTTTTTTTGATGTCGAGACACTAGATTTACTGTTTCTTAAACTGCTTTCCATAACTAACCGCTGACTTACAAGGCGGACTTATGGAGGGCAGAATAATGCCAAAGACAGAAATCACAAAACTACCCGAAACGGGCTTTTTACGGTTACCTACCGTCCTATCCTTTATACCAACTAGCAAAAGCGCATGGTATGAAGGCATTGCCAAAGGCTTATACCCAGCACCTATCAAACTATCAGAGCGCACCAGTGCATGGCGTGTTGAAGATATTCGCAAGCTAATTGAAAGGCTTGGGGGTGAGGCATGAAGTGTGCTATGAGTGCAGAAACCCAACGCAATAAGCTTTTGCGATACATCAGAGACCATGGAAGCATAAACACATTTCAAGCCCGTGAAATTAGCTGTATGTCGCCTGCTCCCCGAGTGATGGAGCTAAAAAAGAAAGGCTATAATATCGTAGCCAACTACATGCCCATTGAAGATAAAGATGGTGTTAAGCATAACGGTGTTGCTGTTTACACTTTGGACGGTGGCAAGCATGAATAAACCACCCAAAGAAAAAGCAGCCCTCCACCAAGATAAGCTGCTTTATCAAATCCAACGCCGCAAGCCTAACATTGAACAAGCGAGGGCGCACCTTTTGGGGGTGTGCCTGCTTGATGTGAGTTATACCGTCTATTTATCAGGCAATGAGTTGCACAGTGAATATGATAAGCTCACTTGTGCCATGATAAGCCAAGGCATGGGCATAGAAGCCATTGCAAGGCACTTGGAAGCTTACGGGCTAACCAACGCAAAGGATATGCTTAAAAGTGCGCTTAAAACCGTGCCTGATGATGCCAACTTATCGCATATGTTTTTTGAAGCTTTGAGGGTGATTTCTTGCCATGAATAAGCGAGCGGTTTCGTCACAAATTAAAAAGCGGTTTGGTCACAAAAGCCATGAGCGGTTTCGTCACAGCGGTTTCGTCACACTTTATAGCAAGTTTGGCTATATATTTACAACAAAACCCAAGTACAAAATGGGCAAGGTTTGTGCGGTATTTACTAATATCCTTTTTCACTACACCCCCCACTTAGCGAATAATGAAACATAGACTTAGCAAAAATAATGCGGTCAAAAAAAAGTCGCAAAATAGGAAGCACAAAACCACCGCCCCTTTGTTTGAATATGAAGGGGTGAGTTATAAGGTCAATGTGACGGGGGCGGGTGTTTACCGTGAAATCATGCGCCGCATCATTGAGCAACTACAAACAGGGCTTGCCATACATGGGCGGCTTATGGTTGTGCGCTTTGACTTGCATAGCTATAGCTTCCAAGCTGACAATGCCGAAATAAGGGCTTTTAGAAGGCGTATCATGGTTTAGGTTGAGCGAACCTATCAAACACGGCATATAGGCTTTGTATGGGTTAGAGAACGTGAAACAACCAAACACCAACACTATCACTTTGCCCTATGGATTGACGGCAATAAAATCCAACACCCTAAAAAGCTGCTTGCTCATATCATGGCAACTTGGGAAGCTATCGACCCAAGCAACCACTCTATGCCATACCTTAAAAAGCCGTTTTATTTTGTAGATAGTCAAGAAACTTTAGCTGATGCAGTTTATCGGGTTAGCTACTTGGCAAAAACAAGGGGCAAAGGCTACAGACCCGAGCAGGTGAAAGACTACAGCACAAGCCGCTTAAAAAACGAGTGACCTTTTAATGGTCAAAGCAAGGTTTTCTGGAAGTCATAATACGACTTCAATACAAGGTTTTATTTCAGCCACAATGAGACCATAAAAACTAAGGCTTTTTGGGGGTCATAATGAGTTTCAAAGCAAGGTTTTCTACCTACCATAAAAGAGTGCAGTTTTTTCATTCAATCGGCAATTTTGCGGACTGCTTTAAAAAAGGCTGCCCTAACCAAGGCAAAAATAAAACAAGGCAATATAAAGGGGGGTACTTTAAAAAAAGGGGGTAACTATGGGGGCATAAATCCAAAACATAAAACAATATGTCATTTATTATCAATAACTTAATTTAACTTTGCGTGTCCAAGTGGGACCATTTATAGAAACAAAGAAGACCGATAAGAGCCTGTAAGCCTAGTGTTTGCAGGCTTTTTTTAATTCTCTAAATAATAATTTAATAGTTGTGTAATAGTTGACACCAGCATTATTGACAGCCACCCTTTAAAGCATAAGTTTAAACAATTAATTAAAAACATACAGGAGCATGCATGACCCTTCGCTTTTTATTCATTTTGCTTACATTAACACAAGTTGGTTGCGCCTTAAGTCCTGGCATGGTTCCACCCTCCAAATCCAACGCAAAAGAAATATCTAATCTTGATTCAGCAATCGATATCATTCCCATTTCCCCAGAACTTATCATATCACAAGTTAAGGATAAAAGTTCAAAAAAAATCGTACCAGAAGCTGTAACCAGTCAACCAAAACAACCTGAATATCGTATTGCGCCGCATGATGTTTTGGCTATTACTGTTTGGGATCATCCTGAATTAACTATTCCATCAGGGGCTAGCCCGCCTGCTGAGTTGATTGGCAATGTCGTACGCAATGATGGTAGTATCTTCTACCCTTATGTCGGTGTAATCATAGTGGCTGGAAAAACAGTAGAAGAGGCTAGGAATGTAATCGCATCAAAATTAAGTCACTATATTGAAAAACCTCAAGTTGATGTTCGCATTGCAAAGTATAAAAGCCAATTTGTTTATGTGACTGGTGAGGTGAATACTCCACGCACTATTGCGTTAACCGCTTCACCATTAGACATAGTTGCTGCAATTAATGAAGCTGGCGGCTTTAAAAGTTCGGCTGACCTTAGTCATATTCTCTTAATCCATCACGATGGTACAAAAGAAACTATAGATATTTCTAAATTGCAAACTCAAGGCAAGCTTTCTGAAAACCGCTCACTTAAAGCGGGAGACCACCTGTTTGTTCCCGATAGCTCAAATAATATTGTTTTTGTTACGGGTGAGGTAAAAATACCAGGGAGTAAACAGCTTGGCTTCCAAAGATATACCTTAACGCGCGCACTAGCTGATGCAGGTGGCATCAATAATGATACATCCAACCCAAGCCAAGTGTACGTCTTACGCGGTTTTACCGAAAACCTAGATAAAAACAACCCAAAAGTATCTGTGAAAATTTACCATTTGGACGCGGCTACGCCAACTGGGCTTATTCTAGGCAACCAATTTGAACTCCAAGCTCAAGATGTTATATTTGTATCTAGTAGTAATGTTGCACGCTGGGGGCGCGTCATGAATAATCTTGCAACGACCATTCAAGCATTAAGTTTGGCACGTTTATTCAAATGATTATTAAACCCAACACAAACATTTATTTTATTGAAAGGCTATTCAACTTATGACACAACACACCCCTGATCCCACCCCTGAAAAAGCAGTTGCTCTGCTTGATATTGTCAACGCTATTTTAGGTGGTTGGAAAACTATTGCTCTTGTGACAACACTTATTGTACTTGGTGCGCTTCTTTTTCTTTTAATTGGCAAACCTATTTATCAAGTCAATGCTCTCATCCAAATTGATCAATCTTCAAAAGGAATGAGTAGTCAGCTTGCGCCTATTGAAGCCATGCTAACAGGCACTTTACCTTCCGATGGAGAAATAGAGTTAATTCGCTCACGCTCCGTTGTTGGCAAGGCTGTTGATCAATTTCACTTAGAAATATCAACACGAGTCAAACGCCTCTTCCTGATTGGCGGTATTGCTGCTGCTATCAATAAAGGTATTGAAAAACCAGTTCCCCCTTGGTTTTGGATGGACTCTTATGGGTGGGGAGGTGAAGCTTTGAAAATTGATGCTTTATCTGTACCAAAATCACTATTGGGTGAAACCCTTATCCTCACAGCTTTGAAGCATAACATGTTTAAACTCTCAGACCCTGATGGAAAGGTGTTATTCAAAGGCAAGGTTGGAGAACACCTTTCTCACAAACAATTTTTTATACATGTTAGCCAACTACGTGCAAGAGCTGGTACTGAATTTGAAGTAGTTGTATCATCAAGATATGACACGATTATTGACTTACAACGTGCCCTAGAAATTAGTGAACTTGGTCGGCAATCAGGTGTCATTCAAGTTGTTTATAACAATTCAAATGGTGCACTGGCCGTGGGCATTGTAAATAGCATTATTGATGAACACGCACGACAAAACATTGCTAGAAAAGCGGAAGAAGCAAGGAGAACATTGGATTTCTTAACAACTTACCTTCCAAAGTCTAAAGAAAACTTAGCATTGGCGGAACGTGCCCTAAGCAACTTTCAGTCACAGCATGGTACTGTATCTATAGAGCAAGAAACCAAAGGTTTATTAGATCGTACAGTTATGCTTCAAAGTCAACTTGAACAACTTAAACTAGAAAGACAAGATTTGAGACAACGCTTTTCTGATTTTCATCCCAATATCATTACATTGGATAATAAAATTCTTGCACTGGAAAAGTCGCTCGCAGTTGAGTCCGATAAAATGCAAACACTGCCAGAAACCCAACGCAAGTTCCTAGAACTTACACGAGAGGTTAGCGTTAGCACAGAAATGTATACCTACCTCATGAATCGCACACAAGAGTTGCGGCTTATGGAAGCTGGTACAGTTGGTGATATTCGAATCATTGACCGAGCAGAAAAACCTTTTGAACCTATCTTTCCAGTACCTTCAATCGTTATTGCTGTAGCAATATTCTTAGGGCTTATGTTGGGGATAGTTATCATCGTCTTACGCTTGTCACTACAACATGGCATAAAAACTGCAGAAGATATTGAAGCAGCAACAGGTGGTGTGGTCTATGCCGTACTTCCTTTTGCAGAAAAACAAGCCAAACTATCTAAAAATAATAACCTTTTAGCCAAGGAAGAACCTAAAAACATTACCATTGAGGCACTACGCAATTTTGTGGTTAACTTACACTTCACATTGGTCGGCACGCAAAAACAAAGCATTGCAATTTCAGGGGTTAGCCCAAATGCAGGTAAAAGTTTTGTTTCTGCTAACTTGGCCTACTTATTGGCTCAAAATGGGAAACGGGTTTTGCTCGTTGATGCCGATATGCGCAAAGGCTACCTCGCAGAAACCTTTAATGTGAAAAAAACTCCAGGGCTATCTGAACTCTTAGCAAACGATGAGACAAGTGCAACCTTCCTCAATGAAGTCGATAAAAACTTAACTCTCATTACTTCAGGTCACTACCCACCAAACCCCGTTGATTTATTGATGTCGCAGCGATTTTCAAAGTTGATGGAAGCGTGGGAACAAGACTATGATTTCATCATTATAGATACACCACCTGTACTCTCCGTTGCTGATGCCACAATTATCGCAGAACAAGTAGGCTCAACATTTTTGGTAGTCCGTGCTGAGGAAAATTCAGCTGAAGATATTCTTGCCGCAGCCAAACGCTTTGAAAATATTAATTATCCTATCCACGGATATTTACTCAATGGTTTTGTGCCTGATTTACTGAGTGCCAAAGGTTATGGTAAGTATGGCTACTATGGTTATGGTGCTTATACAGATGATAAATAAACCAAGTAACAAGGAGAAAAACTGTGCCTGATCAGTACCAAGCCCCGAGAACTGGGGTAGAAATAGCCCTAGCAAAAATATGGGAAAAAGCTTTAAATATTGAGCCCATTGGTATTCGCGATCATTTTACTGATGATTTGGGTGGTGACTCTATTGTTGCAGTGCGTATTATAGAACCCATTCAGAAGAAAATTGGTGTCACCTTACAAATGACAGCCCTCTTTGATGCACCCACTATTGCAGAACTTGCAAGCTACTTGACCAAAAATTATAAAAAACAAATTCACTTAATCATGGATTATGCTGAACATCTTGAAGCAGTAGAAACGCCTCAAGAACAGCAACCATTGAGTGATGCGCAACTACAAAGCTTTCAACAAGCCATTCAAACACTTTTTAAAACAGACATGGGCACAGCCTCTCCATTACCAAACAAACTTGAGCCTGCTGTTTTTATTCTCTCTCCGCCACGCTCTGGCTCCACGTTGTTGCGCATTATGTTAGCGGGTCACCCTAAGTTATTTTCACCCCAAGAGTTAAATTTATTACCCTTCTCTTCCATGCAACAAAGAACCTTGCAAACAGGTGAACGCCTAGCCTTTTTTATGCAAGAAGGTGTCATCCAAGCTTTGATGGATGCCAAAGGTTGTGATAAACAAGAAGCAACAGGTTTACTGCAAGAAATGGAAGCAAACGATGCACCCATTTCCTCAGTGTATGCAGCAATACAAACAAGCATAGGCAATCGAATATTGGTCGACAAGTCACCCCTCAATGCATCTTACCCTTTGGTGGTTGAGCAAATTGAAAACCTTTTTGAATCACCAAAGTATATTCATTTGACCCGTCACCCTTATGGCATGATTAAATCATACGCTGAAGAACGCTCTGATTTGTTATTTCCATTTGAACTCGACCTTGAAGCTGAGCAATTTGCTGAGGCCAATTGGTTAAGCTCCCACCAAGCCATTGAACAGGGCTTAGAAGACATTCCTATGCGTAGGCAAATGCACCTCACATTTGAGCAGCTTACTACATCACCTGAAACCAGCATGCAACAAGTATGTCGCTTCTTAAATATTGATTATCATCTATCCATGATAAATCCTTATGATGAAAGTGAGCAACGCATGGTAAAAAGTGTCAACGAAAATGGCATTATGATTGGTGATCGAAAATTCTACCAACACCAGAATATCAATCCTAATGTAGCACACACATGGAAGGAGACATACAAAAGAGACTTCTTACGTGATGACACTTTAGAAACTGCCGCTTTATTTGGTTACCAAAGCATTAAAGATATGGCTTAAGAGAATTTAGATGACATATATCCCACCCCGTGATGAAATTGAATTAGATTTACTTGATATTTGGCAACAGCAGTTTAAGCAACCAAAAATTGGAATGCTCGATACATTTGATGATCTACAAGCTGAAGACAATCAGATTGAGATTATTAGCCAAGCGATTTCGCAAAAGTTTCAAAGAACTTTAGATAAAAATACCCTGAAATCAGCTTCAACTATTGATGCCATCGCTGATATTCTTCGTGAAGATGTTAAAGAGGTATCTTTTTCATGTTTGGTGCCGATGCGTGAAACGGGTACGAAACTGCCATTCTTCTGTGTACATGGTGCAGGGGGTAACATTATGATATTCCAAGATTTGTGCAAAAATCTTGGTGATGACCAACCCTTTTATGGGCTTCAAGCGCAAGGCTTAGATGGTGAATCCGAGCCCCTAACCAGTGTTGAAGCTATGGCAGCCCAATATTTATCTGAAATTAGGCAAATACAACCTCAAGGTCCTTATATCTTTGGCGGTATGTGTTTAGGTGGTCTTATCGCCTATGAAATGGCACAACAAACACAAGCGTCTGGTGATGAAGTGGCTTTAGTTGTATTGCTGGATGCACGTAATCCTAGCTCTATGTTAGCTATGGATGAAAATGATATTACAGATAACAACACACTCAATAAAATTAAGAACAAGCTAAAACAAGGCGACCTTCTCAACACGCTAAAAAGAAAAGCAGGGCGTTTAACAACAAAAGTGGTGAAAAACACAACTTGGACAATCAAAGAGAAAGTAGGCAATCAATTTGTTGACCAAGAAAAACGTTTTTACAAACACATCTGGGATGCCAATGCCATTGCCCGTAAAGCTTATATACCCAAGCCCTATACAGGAGATATTTTAGCCTTACTTGCTGCAGAAGCACCCGATGGCTCACCCAGAGACCCCAAGCGAGGCTGGGCAAAGCTTGCCCCCCAACTCGAAGTTATCAAAGTACCTGGGCGGCATGACACCGTGGTTCGTGAGCCGCAAGTCAAAGGTTTAGCACAAAGCATTAACCAGCGTTTAGCAAAAATACCAAACAACAATTAATCATGCTCCATGATTGATCTATATGCAATTCACCTTGATAAAATACAAAGCTTAATACCTGACTTATACCATGGTGTGCTTAATACTACTGAAAAGCAGCATATAAGCCGGCAAAAGATAGAAAGCGTGCGTAAGCAGAGGATTTTATCACGTGCAATATTGAGACTCATTTTAGGGTGTCATACGCATGAACCAGCACAAAACCTTCAGATTCATACCTCCAAATATGGTAAACCCTACCTCAAAAACCAAAACATCTATTTTAATGTCTCGCACACAAAACACATGTTAATCGTTGCACTTTCAACCCAGTATGATGTGGGCATTGATATTGAATACAAAAACACTGACATTCAAACCCAAAACCTACCCAAACAATGTTTTCATCCACAAGAGTGGGAATATTTTCAGTCCTTACCTCACAATAAGAAACAATTGTTTTTCCTAGAAATGTGGACAAAAAAAGAAGCGGCAAGTAAGGCTATCGGGCTTGGTTTTCACTATCCCTTTCAGCAAATAAACACTCTAGAAAACAATCATTCACTAAACATCAATAGCTATAAGGTTCAGCAACATATCATCACCACACCTCGAAAGCATTATATTGTTGCTTTAGCATCAGTATCTGCATCACCCTGCCAACCAACCCCTTGGCAAGAACTTCATCACGAATGGATAAAACAATGCCTCACTTAAACATGCCAAACTTCTTACTTATTGGTGCACCAAAATCAGGTACAACATCTTTATTCCAATACCTTAGAATGCACCCCGATATTTTTATGGGCAGCCTCAAGGAGCCTAATTTTTTCGCCTTAGAAGGGCAAAAAGTCAACTACCAAGGACCAGGTGATATGCGAGGTAATAGTTGCCGTATTACATCTTTGTCAGCATACCAGCAACTATTTACGTCTGGCAAACAACATAAGGCTAGAGGTGAAGCATCAACCGTTTATTTATACTCAGATATAGCGGCTAAAAATATCGCTAAATATGCGCCTGACATGAAAATGATTGCCATTCTCCGTAACCCCATTGACCTCGCATATTCCGCCTTTTTGCACATGCAAAGAGAAGGTCGTGAGCCTTGCACAACCTTTGAGGAAGCTCTCGCCCAAGAAGCAATGCGAATTCAAGAAAACTGGGCACCTCTGTGGCACTTAACTGCGCAAGGTCTTTATGCTAAACAGCTTGCGCGTTATTATGAATATTTTCCTCAACAACAACTTAAAATATTTATATATGAAGAGTGGCAAGAAAACCCACAAAAGGTTATCAAAGAAATACTAGAGTTTCTTAATATTGATAGTTCGACGACCTTAGATACATCAAAACGTTTTAATGAATCAGGCAAGCCTAAGCATATATGGCTTCATCACTTGCTCACAAAAAACAACCCTTTGAAACAAGCTTTAAAACCTTTTCTTCCGAAAAGATTTCGACGCAATATGATGGCATCATTGACCAAGAAAAACCTTGAACAAAATACATCAATGCCCATGTTGGATACTACACGAGACCAATTAAAACATCTTTTCCACGGTGATATTAAAGATTTGGAAGTGCTGCTACAGCGAGACTTAAGCCACTGGCTAGATTAGCCCAGAAAACAGGCAATATATTCCTCACCTTCACGTTGGACATTTATACACTCTGCTCGGATTGATGTATCTCCGTGCACCACTCTACATTCCCATAAGCCATTTTGTTGTTTTTCACATGCTAAATCAACGGGGCTATAATGTTGTTTTGCCATTGATTTTAAGCGACCACGCATTGTATCTTTACATACAATAACTTGATACAAATAGTCCAAGTCTTCATCAATACTTAACCAGTATAAACGCTCATCTTGGGTAAATATCAAGTATGCCAGCTTATAAAGCCATACTTTCCCAGATGAAAATAAAAAGTCTTTAGAAAAAGGTTTGAAAGTATATATATCATCAAGCCTTTCAGATAAAAGGTAGTATGCAGGATAGTTGGTAAACTTATTATAACGTGTCGGCACACTAAAGTGCATATCCAAGCGCCCTTGTAGCGTTGCCAACAACTGACCATGTTCATCCAAATATTCGATGTCAGACTGTATTGCTACAGTTTCAGGATATAGTCGGTGATATGCAACAGCTTTGGGGCTACTTTTTACATCTTTATCCAGTAAAAGATGCTCAGCTATCAAACGGTCTTGCGCATCAAAAAATTGGTAAGATGCATCTTGCGGCAATGGTTCTCCATTGGTTTGTACATATTGAATGCGCACGTTAACGATTACCTTGCTACCCTTCGCTATAGGTGGCAAAAAGTATTGAAGTGATGAAATCTGAAATGGTAAAATAGTTAAGTCCACACCATATTTGCTATGTGCCCAATAAGTAGTGATATGCATTGAGGCATCAATTATAATAGGGTCTATCACAAAATGGGGTGTTTCAATGCCCTTCAACAATTGATGCTTAGGTAGCACTTCTAATTCAGCAACCACACCATCATCACCCATATGAACAATTTTTTTCACAGCCTGAAACGAATTTCCATGAAATTCACCGGGAACCCAAGGTTTAACAGGATGTTTTCCAATATAGAAGTTACCCTTGTGGTATGGTGTTGGAATATGACCAGACGGTACGATATTTAAGTATTGAGGCATTGGATTTTTCTGCCAAGCTAATTCAATCTTGCTTTCAAAAGACAATCGTTTTTGCCCATGGGTAGTATTAAAAATACGGCACAGTATATGTTGCTTATCCAGATACTGTGCTTGAATCTCTAAATTCACGGATTGCTCTATCAAAACAAACCAACTTAATGCACGAACATCGAATATACGCTGAATAACCCAGCCTTGACCCGCTAAGGCTAATGCTGATTCAGCCGTAGCTTCCATACTAAAAGTAAAAGGAATCACAGGTAATGCAGAAAGCTCTGGGGCAAATAAGCTTGGCTGCCCACCAAAAGCATGGTGTAAAAGGTAAGGCTCTTGGTCTACTGTAACTTCTCTAGACCAGCGCGCTTTTTTCTTATCTTGCTCAATCAACTTCCCAAGTAAAGACCATGTCTTTTGTGAAGGCTGCTGGTGAGTCAAGGTTGTTTTACTATATTGTTTCACTTGCTCCATAATGCGTACTTGTTGCTGAAGAAAATCTTGCATTAATGCAAAGTGAGTACTTAGTAACTGTGCATGCGTGGTATTATCTAATGGTTTATTCGTAGCAACTGGTTGCACAGGTACCTCTTCTCTTTGCGTTGCTTTCTGTGTTGGGTATAAGTGTTGTACGTGTTGAAGTTTTCCCACTGTAAACAACTGACCAAGCATTTGTAAAAAAGCATCTGTCTCACCAGTTGAAGCCTGTCCTGTAGAAACCACTAGAGCAGGTTTACCTCGTAATATATCTTGCATAAACGATGAGATATTATTACGAGGTCCAATTTCAATGAAAACACGAACACCTTGGGTATAGAGCTTCTCAATGGTGTCATGAAAACGAACTTGGCCATACAATAAACGTCCTAGCTGCTTCCTTGCCTCTGATGCCTCAACAGGGAAAGGTTTTGTAGTTACACAGCTGTATAAAGTACCCTCCCCTTGCCCAAACTGAAATTGTTCACAAAAGCGTACTATTTCTTGGCTCATTTCCGAAAATAACGGCGTATGGTAAGCATAGCGAAAAGGCATTTCATCCAAAATCGCTCCAGCATTTTTTAAACGTGATGATAAAGTAGAAGCATCATGGTCATGACAAAATACAATTTTTTGGTTAGGGCAATTATCCAGTGCAATAAAAGCCTCTTGCACTGGTTCTTGCAAGCAGGGTAAAATCCCTTCCGTATTTAAGGCTCCAACACTGTATAACGTACCTTCGGGTGGTTCTGTTTTTTCAGATGTTGCACGATATGCTTGTACAAACTCCTTTTGAATAGCTTTAAATGTGTCTTCCTGCACCGCACCTTGCATATAATCACTGGCCATAAGTGCAGTAAACTCACCAGTGCTATGTCCTAAGAAGATATCAGGCTTGAGATTGAGTTGATTAATTAAATCGTAATATGCCAAAGATAACGTACTTACAATGCAAGCCCCAATATCTAAATCAAATAGCTTGGGGTGTGTATCTGTAGCATACTTCCCTTGGTAAAAGTATGTGCTTGGTTTCTCTCCTAAAGTGTCAGACAACGCATCATCCAGCCAAGTAATCCAACGCTCTATTTTTGGATAACGTTTTGCAAGCTCACTACCCATACCTGGAAACTGACTACCCTGACCAGGAAACACAAAGGCAATTTTCCCTTGATAAACCTCAGTATTTTCTATATAAAATATACCTTTAGCTACTTTCCCATCACGCCGAATTCCCCTATCCAAACGTGCTTTGGCTTGGGATAAAGCTTGAGACAAGTTATCAAAGGATGTAGCCTGAACAAACAACCGGCATGTGCCTTGGTCATCAAGTTTATTGTGGTGTTGCCACAAATCCGACTCATCTAAAGCTGACTTTTGGAGCAGGTTTTCAACCTGATTCTTTAATTCTCCTGGGCTTGATGCTGCAAAAAAAAGTAAAGGGTCAGACGTTTGAAGTAAATCTTGCTTCACACCACTCAAGCTAGCGTACCCAACCTTAAAGCTTGTTCCCCTAAAGATGATGCTACAACAACGACATCTTCTTCAGGTGCAAGCAATACTTCTTGTTTAAAGAAATCTCGCCCAGCTTTTGGCGCAATCATAGCAATACCCATGGCTGCCATCTGTTGCACAGCAGCTTCAGTAACCATACCTGTTCCCGAATCCCAAGGTCCCCAGTTAATGGATTTCACACGCACATGAGACCATTCTGCCTTCATTTGAATAGCCAGTTCATTTAATACTTCATTGGCTGCAGCATAATCAACCTGACCAGCATTACCAAAACGACCTGAAATAGAGGAGAAAAACACCCAAAGTTTCAAATTTTCAGGGCGTATATGACGCATTAATGTAAGTGCGCTGGATACTTTGGTATCAAACACATTAGAAAATGATGTCACAGACTTATTCACCAGCAACTGATCATCAATAATGCCAGCAGCATGAACCACAGCATCAATACGACCATATTTATCATATAGCCCTTCAATAAGCCCTGCAAAAGAAGCATCATCTGTCACATCACAACTGTGGTAATCCACTTTGGCACCCAAGCTCTCTAAGCGTTCAATATTTTTACGAATAGCTCGTACAGACAAGATAGCCTGTACTTCTTTTTCAATCACAACAGGTGTGCTCGCCCGCCCCTCTTGTTTGGCTACAGCAATACATTGCTTGCGT
Source organism: Ghiorsea sp. (assembly GCA_027059605.1). Lineage (GTDB taxonomy): Bacteria > Pseudomonadota > Zetaproteobacteria > Mariprofundales > Mariprofundaceae > Ghiorsea. The sequence continues at coordinate 14,358 of JALSZC010000068.1, forward strand.
ATTTCCGCTGGGTCCTCAATACCTTGCATAGGATCTGAATCTTTAGATGAAAGCGGTGTTCTACCCACCAAAACTAAAGTGGGCTGAAAAGGAGCAAAGTCTTTTAACACTTCTGCAGTAATACCTTTCGCTCCACCTGTGACCAGCACTACCCAATGATCAGGTTGTATCGCTGAGTTAGAAGTAGCAGATAGTTCTTTTGCTTCAGGTATATAGCTAATACGCTGCCCATGCTGATAACAAATTTCAACATATGAAGAATCAGCATCTAAGAACTCAGCAACAATGATTTTTGCCATCTTCATGGGTGACATTTCTGCATCAAAATCAACACTACGCGCATGCGTATTACCGTACTCGTGACGTAGTGTTTTCATCATCGCTTTTAAACCAGCTGATATTGCAGGTGGATAAGTTTGCGTGGCGGTATCATAGGCTTGTAGCAAGCTTGCAGACAATACACGTTTGCCTGCACCTGAGTTGTTTGCAGTGCGAACAATTGGTTTTAACAATGTAAACAATGATTGATGGCATAACCTTGCCACGTCATTACAGGTTTCTTCTGACTTACCAGCATGTTCAATGAGGCTAGATAAGTGGATTAAACCTATAACCTTTGTTTTTTCATCAAGCAATTGTTGTATATACGATTCAAGGCTTTCCATATCATTCAACACATGCTCAGGTAAAACAATGCTTTCCACATCGAATTTTTGCAGTTGTTTAACAACTTTAGAAGCAACTTGATGACGGTCAGGTGTAATCAACACACAACCCTCTACTTTTTCGTTGGTGATTTGTGGCTCTGGCAAGGTCACTGTAGTCATGGTAAAGCGTGGTAGGTTATTTTCAATAAAACTACTTGGCTTGGCTGATACAGTTGCACCTGGAGAATGATCTGCTTCATTCTTTTTTTCAGTACCTGACAAGGTTTCAATTTGCGCAACCATATCCCGCAATGACTTGGTGCGCGAAATAGTATCCATGTGGTCTTGAAGTGCTGACACCATATCTGTGGGCAATCGGTCTTGCAGTGTACCCATAATTTCAACACGTTTGATAGAGTCAATGCCAAGCTCTGCTTCCATGTCTTGATCAGGGTCAAGCATATCTTCAGGGTAACCTGTTCGCTCTGCAACAATGCTTACTAACAAAGGCAATAAATCAGTTTTTTGTGCTGTACTTGCACTTGTTTGTTCAACAGGTTGTGTTGATGAAGACGTTGCCATTGCTTGGGGAGCCAAGGATTCAATCTGCGTAACCATATCACGCAATGACTTGGTGCGCGAAATAGTGTCCATGTGATCTTGGAGTGCTGCCACCATGTCTGTGGGCAATCGGTCTTGCAGTGTACCCATGATTTCAACACGTTTGATAGAGTCAATGCCAAGCTCTGCTTCCATGTCTTGATCAGGGTCAAGCATATCTTCAGGGTAACCTGTTCGCTCTGCAACAATGCTTACAAGTAAATCCAACAAAGATTGAGGTGTGCTATTGGTCTCTTCTTGTCTTTCTTCTACTACTTTCTGAATGGGTTTAGATGTAGTCAACACATCTTTTTCTTGGGTTGAAGCCACCATGTCTGGAACTTCAAAGTTTTGCAATGCATCCCCACCACCTTGCAAGAAATCAGTCACTACTTTTTCTTGTAAGGCTAAGAACTCACGCATGGTTTGCTGATAAGAAAGCAACACTTGTTGCATAGGATTTGCAGTACTGCTTGTTGCCACAGAATGTAAATCATTATCCTTACCTGCAACTGCTGAAGGCATCATATCAGACTGTGTTTCCATGGTAAGCATGGGGCTGCGACCATTGCTACCCTTAGGTTCACTATGATGACGCACTTTATCACCGCTAACAAAGAAAGATGTGTGCCCCAAAGGCTTAGGCTTGGCTTGTGCAAGCAATGATGTTGGTGTCATCACTTGCAAACCACGTTCAGCAAACAACTGCTCTACTTTAAGGCTTGGTGTACATACGACCAATTGTGCAATGGCATATTGCAAACCTTTCAAACGCCCCCCGTCTGCATCCAGAGCAATGCAACGATGCGGTTTATCACCAAGAATTTGTTTAACGAGATTACTTAGAACATTTTTAGCACCAACTTCAACAAAGGTTCGTACACCTGAGGCATACATCACCTCAATTTGTGTCACAAACTCAACCGAACCTAACAGGTGCTCAGATAATTGCGTTTTAATAGCTGATGTATCTTGAGCATAGGGTTTTCCATTTTTATTTGCATAAACGGGAGCAGTTGGCACAAGCATTTCAGTATCCGCAATGGCTTGAGCCAAGGGCTGCTGCGCATCAGAAAGCAGCGGTGAATGAAATGCCCCAGAAACAGGAAGTTGTCTTGCAGCAACACCTTGTGCTTCCATTTTTTCAAGCAATCGCATCATGGCATCTTTTTCGCCAGAGATAATGGTTTGCTGTGGTGCATTATGATTGGCAACCACGATGGTAGGTTCTTCCTTCAACCAAGTCTCCACCTCATCTCTTGGCAACTTGATAGCAGCCATCGTGCCTTCAGGTCCTTGTTTGGTTTCACCCATTAAGCGACCTCTTGTTTCAACAAGATGATACAATGTTTGTTCCGTGAATACACCTGCTGCACATAAAGCGCTATACTCACCTAGGCTATGCCCACAAAAAGCATCAGGCTGAACACCCAAATGCATGAGCAAACGAGTTAAGCCCAGTGAGTAGGCAGCCAAAGCAGGTTGCGCCACATGGGTATGTGTGAGCGCAGCTTGTTGTTGTTGAACAGTAGCCTTGTCAAAAGCACTTGGTGGAAAAACAATATCATATAAAGATTGGTCAAAGGCATCATCCAAAGTGTGACTGGCTTCTTCAAAAGCTTGACGCACATCTTCAAAGTACAAGGCATGTTCAATGCCCATATTCACATACTGTGAACCTTGCCCTGGATACATCCATGCCATACGACCTACATCCGAATATATATCTCTACTATAGTGTATATTGGCATCTAAATTTGTAGTGTTTTCATTGCTAATACTCTCAAGCGCATTGGTCACCAAACTTTGTAGATGTTGTAAATTATCAGCAACCAAACTTAAACAAACTTTACCTGTACTGTTTTGATAGGCATAAGCTGCTGCAAGCTCGTGTAGCTCAGGCTGGCTACCTTGTGCCAAGGCTTGCTGAAGTTGTTGCAAAGTCTTTAATAATCGCTCCTGACTATCCGCTTTAAAAACAAATAGTTCATGAGGCCATCTTTTTGAGCCCGCAGGAACTTTGCCAAGCCCACCTGTATATTCTTCCAGTGTTGCATGGTAATTGGTTCCACCAAAACCAAAGGCACTTACACCCGCCCGCCTTGGATGCTTAGAAGCTGCAAACCAAGGGCGTTTTTGATTTAAGATAAAAACGGGGCTTTGTGCATCAGCAATAACATCCAGTGGTTCACTCACGTTCATATGTGGTGGCTGAACCTTATGGTGCAATGCCAATACAGCTTTGATTAATGCGGCTGTGCCTGCAGTTGCTTTGGTGTGTCCAATTTGAGACTTCACGGAACCCAAAGCACTACTTTTGGGCTTGGTGTGATGTTTGTGAAGTGTGTTAATAATGGTTTCAGACTCTGCTTTATCACCAGCATTCGTACCTGTACCATGTGCTTCAAACAAAGCTACAGTATCTGGTGTATAACCTGCTTTTTGATAAGCTCTATCTAAGGCTCGCATTTGCCCGCGTGGTAGTGGTGCTGTCATACCCAAAGCCCTGCCATCACTAGAGCTTCCTACACCTTTAATCACACCATAAATTCTATCACCATCACGTTCAGCATCTGCCAAACGTTTTAAGACAACTACAGCAATACCTTCACTGATCACAATACCATCACCATGCTTGTCAAACGGGCGAGGTGTTCCTGAAGGAGATAGTGCCTGTGTTTTGGCAAAACACATATAAGAAAACGGACTCATCATGGTATCTATGCCACCTGCAATGGCCACGTTAGCTACACCACTTTCAAGCTCTTGCACTGCATTTTTTAAAGCAGCTAGTGATGAACCACATGCTGCATCCACAGTTTGGTTGGTGCCACCCAAATCAAAGCGATTAGCAACACGACCTGCTGCAACATTCAGTAATAGTCCCGAAAATGACTCTTCATTCCAATCGGGAAGCCTATCCAATACTTCAGGGTTGGGTTTGCCGACAACTTTATCCAACTCTGTACGCGCTGCATATTGCACACCCAAGTCACCAAGCCCGCCACTTGCACCCAAGATAACCGAAGTGTTTTCTCTATCAAAATTACCACTTTCATAACCTGCATCTTTCAATGCCTCTTGAACAACCCCTAAAGTTAAAAGTTGAATAGGCTCAATGGTTCGCAATGAATTTGGCGGGATACCAAAGTCCATAGGATCAAATGGAACTTCTCCAAAAAAACCACCATTTTTCATATAGATTTTATCTTTTATCTTTCTATCCGCATCAAAATACAACCGCCAGTCCCAGCGTTCCTTAGGGATTTCTGAAATCACTTCACGTTTATTGAGAATATTCTGCCAATAGGTTTCAACATCATGCGCACCTGGCAACAACGTAGATACGCCCACAATCGCAATATCAACAGGCTCTACTTCTTTGCCTTCTTTCATATTTGATGATGCGATAGATTCAACTAGTGCCAAACTTTCTTGAACCATGCTTTCATGCAAACCAGCAACCGTTGTTTTTTCATGATGCAACGTTGCCACTTGCCCAATCATATACATGCCTTCTTCAAGCTGCTCATCATGGCTCACCTGAACAACATTCCCTTTATCATCACGCTTCACACCCTTTGAAGCAATGCGTAACCGACCTAGACTCAAAGCATCCAAATGACTACTTACTTCAGCCGCATCTACACCTTCTTTCAGTAGCCTTCTTCGTGTTGCATAAAATTCTTCCGCAAATGTTGTGTTCACACAACGACTGGCATGACCAGGGCCAGTCACCAAATTAATCGTGCTTTCACATTGTATGGCTTGATTTTGAAACTCTTGTAGAATCGAACCTTGTGACACCGCCTCTTCAGTGAATAAATACACAGTGCCCATCAACACACCAACCTTGGCACCCCGCGTCACCAATGGTGCTGCTAATACATTGACCATCGTTGCAGACAATCCATCATGGATACCACCAGCAAAAAGAAGTTGGAATTCATCTTCCTTGCCTTTAGGCATATCCTCAAGCAACACTTCAATCATTTGTTCCCAAAGCACAAAGCTAGATAATGGGCCGACATGCCCACCACATTCACGCCCCTCAAAAACAAACTTACGTGCGCCTTGTCCAATAAACATGCGTAACAATTCAGGCGTTGGAGCATGGATATAAGTGCTAATACCTTCATCTTCCAAACGTTTGGCTTGGTCGGGTCGTCCACCTGCAATCAAAGCAAAAGGTGGTTTATGGTTTAAAACACTTTGTAACTGCGCTTCATAAAGTGTTTGGTCGATAAAACCAAGCAACCCAACACCCCAAGATTGGTCACGCAGCAACTTTTCTGATTCTGCTAAAATACCATCAATCTGTTCAGCTTTAAGTACGGCAAGTGCTATCAATGGCAATGCCCCACCATCAGCCACTGCTTTGGCAAAACCTGGTGTATCACTCACTCGTGTCATCGGTCCTTGCACAAATGGGTAAGTTGTTTGATGCGCTTGTGCTAAAGGTGATTCTTTACAAATAATATGGTTTTGTTTTGCCAATTCAACTTGGGTTTTACTCTGTTGTAAAATCGTTTGTATCAAACGACCTGTGGTTTTATATGTGTCTGCAAATGTGGCTGCTAGGGCAATCGCTTGCCCCATGGGTAAGGCTTGATTCTCATAATCCCAACCTAGGCAATGCTTAGCTTTTTCTTGCCAAATCGCCTTAGCCTCAGCCAAGGTCTCCACATCCATATCAATGGTATCGCGCAAGGTTTTCAACGACTGTGCTGCTTTTAGTCGAGGTAAATCCAAAATTCGACATGGTGCACCAAAGTGTTCCCCCACAGCCATACACTCTTTACCATTTAACCCTTCAACTGTTGGTCGAATATAATGAAGACCTGATTCAGGCATTAAAAACAATTGCTCTTCTAAAACCACTCCCGCAGCACCAATTGCACGACAAGCAGCAGCCGAGTGAATGCCAATACCACCTTGAATATATACAGGTAAGGATGTTTCCCGAATAATTTTTTGACTTAAAATAAATGCAGCGTCTTCACCAACCCAGCCACCACTCTCGTACCCTTTTGCTAAAATACCTGCTATGCCATCTAGGCTTAATACTGGTTGCATTTGAGCAAGTTCATGAACTTCAAGCCATACACTTGCATGCGGCTTTTGCTTCAAAATGTGCAATAATAAAAGTTGTAATTCTTCAAATGTTGTTCCGTGCCACGACACAACAACAATGCAGCCTTCATCTAACATCGCACCAAGCCAGTCATCAATGTGATCTACTTGGCTCACATGAATTTTTAAACCAACTTGCCCAGTTCCCTTAGCTTTTGATAATGCCTCAATATTACCTACCAGTTGCTTAGTATTCGACACGTACTCACAGTCTAAAATACCAATGCCGCCTGCCCGCGCAGTTGCCACCGCAACATTCGATGCCAAACACCCATCACTTATAGACACACATTGAAACTTTTCCATGAATTACCTCTTTTTTGCAGCTGCTGAATAATAGTATCGGGGCTCGCATGACACAATATCCCGAAAACTAGACATGACCTACTCTGACAATTATACTGTAGTTTAAACTTTATTGTTTTGCCAATACTCTCTTGTAAAAAGATCATGCACGACTTTCAAAAAAGGAACAACTTAAAATGAAACCATTTTTATACCTACTACTTTTACTTGTTTTTTCAGCTTGTTCACCATCTTCACCATCTTCACCATCTTCACCATCTTCACCATCTTCACCATCTTCACCATCTTCACCATCTTCACCATCTTCACCATCTTCACCATCTTCATCACCTAATCTCACATTTACCGACGTTTCCACACAAGCTAACATTCTTCATCAAGGACCTAGTTTTGGTGCAGGTTCTTGGGGAGATGCCAATGGTGATGGTTTGCCAGATTTATGGGTAGGCAACCATGCCAATCAACCCAACCTCTATATCAACAATGGTGATGGTACATTTACGGATGCAATTAACCAATATTGGGCGGGTTTACCAAATGCAGATACCCATGGTGCAGTTTGGACAGACTTAGACCGTGATGGCGCGCTTGACTTGGTCGAACTTGTTGGCGCACAAAGTGGTGTAGGCGCTGGAAGCAACCATGTTTTCATGAATCAAGCAGGCTCATTTATAAATCAGGCTCAAGCCAAAGGGCTGGATTATCCACTGGGTAGAGGACGAACACCATTGCCCGCAGACTTTAATCAAGATGGAAGAACTGACTTTGTCTTTTCAGGATTTTATCGTGCTGGCGGGGCAACAGAGCTGTTTATGCAAGATACATACACCTCTTTTTCGCCACAGGCAGCTTCTCAAGGCATGACTTTGCCAACGCAAGCACATAAGTCAGCACAGTTGGCAGACTTAAACAATGACAACACTCTTGACCTAATTGTAAACAGTTATAATTTCCCTCACCGTATCTTTGACCCTCGAACCTTGCCAATGACAGTAATAACCAAAAGCCTAAATATCCCCACAAACACAAGTGTGCAAGATGTTGTTTTTGCGGACTTTAATAATGATTTATACACCGATATATATGTTGCATCTTACCCTGAACGCAGGTTATCTGAAGTCGCCCAATTTTCGACAACTGAAGTTCGTTTTCGCCTCACGAATGATGGTACTCAAACCAAAGGGGTAACATTCACATCTACAACCTCACCTACATTTGACCTTGGAGGAACTCTCGCAAACGCGATTTTTATTGGTCATGCAGCAACCCTTCCACAAGCCTCCACTTTCACACTTAATGCGCAAGACCCCTATGCGCAAGGCATTGCGCCATTGACCACCCCTGGTATTTATATTGGATTTAACACAGTCTCTCAAGCATGGGAAGTTACAGCTTTCAAAACTACCCTACAAGGCAATGCAACCAATCCTTCATCATTAAACCTTTTAACATCTTCAGGGCTATCCAACCCAATCCCAACGCCTAGTCGTTTATTTTTAAACCTCGGAAACAACACATTTGCTGAGCAGCCCATTCCAGCCACCTTTGGGCGTTCTGCCGTTGCAGGAGACTTTGATAATGATATGGATATTGACTTGTATATTGTAGAATCAGGAACCGCGTTAAACAAACCTAACGTATTATTACTAAACGATGGTACCGGTGGTTTCCAAAAAGTAGCTTCTGGTGCTGAAGGCACGATACAGGGTATTGGCGATAGTGTATCTATGGCAGATTATGACCAAGATGGTTACTTGGACTTATTTGTTAGCAATGGTGAAGGACTTAGACCTTTCATTAATTTAGGTCCACAGCAACTTTTTCATAACCAAGGTGGTAGCAACCACTGGCTTGAAATTGATTTACAAGGTACTTCCTCACAAGCAGAAGGGATAGGTACGATTGTCTATGTGACTAGCGGCGGTGTCACCCAGAAACGGGAGCAAAATGCAGGCATACATAAAAACACACAAAACCATGCGCGTTTGCACTTTGGCTTAGCTCAAAATACAAACATTGATACAGTTACAGTGTTATGGCCAAGTGGTAAAACAACATTTCTTAACAATGTTGGAATAGACCAAATTATAAATATTCAAGAGTAAAAAATGAAATCTAAACCATTAGTAATCACAATAAATACTCACTTGAATACGCTATCCAAAAGCAAAATTCTTATACAACTGCTGTTATTTGTATTCACTTTACCATTATTTAGCCTCACAAGTAATGCGGCAACAATCAATGTTCAGCAAAATGATTTTGAACTTCATACAACTGGATTGGGGCAAGGTCATGCTTCTGTCGCAATGTTGAATAACGGCACATCTCTTATGGTTTGGCAAGAGCAAGGAACACAAGCTCTCGTTATGGACAACCTTGGCAACACATTAGCACGTCTATACATTTCTAAACCAACTGAGTCAGCAAGTCACCCTATTGTATCGGCTGGCACAAACCGCTTTGTCGTGACTTGGCAAGAGCGCACAAACCTTGGTCATGAAGTGTTTATTACAGTATTAGACAATGCAGGTAACACCCTTGTTGCTAAACAAAGTATCACCTTAGGCAACCAACCTTGGGTTTCAGATACAGTCATTCATCCTGATGTTGCAATGAATAAAAAGGGCGAATTTATTGTTGTATGGGATGTAATTCAGTCAGGTAAAAGAGTGATATATGGTCAAGGTTTCAACCGTATTGCGCAAAGCACTTCGCCTGTCACAATGCTATCCACTCGACCTTCTCTGGTACTCGACCCAACATCAAAAATAGAACTTGGCTTTCCTGATGTTGATATGAATATAAAAGGTGATGTTGCTGTGGTTTGGGCGGGTTATGATGTGATAACTGCATCTTATCCCATTGCTCTTCGCAAGTTCAATATCCATGTTTCTCCGTGGGTCAATGCAGATGAACAGCTTTTGGACTATGTACCAGGATCTATACAAGCAAGACCTAATGTTGGCTTAAATCATAAAGGGGATATTGCAGCTTCATGGATGGATATGACTGCATCAACCATGAATACAGCAAGTGTATTTTATAAGAAATATAATAGTGCGCTGAATGTTTGGGAAAATACGATTCGTTTATCAGGCGAGTTAGATACAGGTGCTAACCGTATCACAAGTGAAATATTTGAAAGCGGTACTAGCATTGTTGCCTTTTCTGGCAAAAGTTTAGATGGTAGCCTAGATATATACATTAGCTTTTATTCGCCTAGCAACAAGCTCTTAAAAGCGTTTAAAGTCAATGATAGCAACTCATCATTAGTGACCTTTGACCAACGAAGACCTGCCATTGCTTTTTCTAGTGGAGCTTTAACCGTAGATTTGATGCTAACATGGGAAATGGCTGTCACAGGTGGCAGCGATATAGTTTATGGTAAAAAATATAAGATTACTCGATAAATAAAGAATAACGATTATGCATCTCGAAAAAAACAACTATAATAAACTCATGAAAAGACTCACCTTAAGCTTTTTTATTATCATATTAATGCTACCCAGCTTTATTTTTGCTGCTTCGTTCAACAATGTTTTGACAGGTACTCCCACCAGCGATGGTTTTGGCTGGGTCACTGCTATTTCAGGTCAACATGCATTGATTGCAGCTCCTTTTTCATCTGCCCAATCTGCTAATGCAGGTAGTGTTTATGTCTATGATGAAGTGGCTGCTAACAACTGGGTAGCCAATGGCGAACTATGGGCAATGGACATTTATGCCAATGACCAGTTCGGTCATAGCCTTTCCATTGATGGTGACACTGCAGTCGTCGGTGCGCCTTTCCACGATATAAACAAAAAAGATCAAGGTGCTGCTTATGTCTTTAACCGTGATAGCTTGACCAACACTTGGACTCTTACACAAAAACTCATTGCCCCCACACCCAACCTCAATGGGCAATTCGGTAAAAGTGTTGCTATTGATGGAAATACCATGCTTATTTCTGCTTGGCATCACCCTCAAGGCGCAATACGCGATGTAGGAGAAGCTTTTGTTTTCACTAAAGACAAGCTTTCTGGGCAATGGTTGTACCAGCAATCCCTCACGCCATCTGTGCCTAGTAAAGGTCAACGCTTTGGTACATCTGTATCTATTAAAGAAAATGTTGCAGTAGTTGGTTCATATTGGGATACAGTAGATGGTTATAGCAAAGCAGGAAGTGCTTATGTTTATGAACGCAATAGCCAAAATAATACATGGGCAGAAACAGGACATCTGGTTGCAATAGATCGATATGCCAACAATTTCTTTGGTGGTAGCGTAGATACCAATGGACAAGTCATTGTTGTTGGGGCTCGTGAGAATGGTGCTGCCGCACTACAAGCAGGCAGTGCTTATGTGTTTCATAAGAATAACCAAGGTCAGTGGATACAGCACGCACAGTTACTAGCATCCGATGCACAAGCAAATGACAGATTTGGACGCTGGGTATCGATTACGGGTAATATTATTTATGCAGGAGCCTTACGATCTGATTATAATGGACTCATTGATGCAGGTGCTGTCTATCGCTTTGACTATCAACCTTTCTTAGACACTTGGAGACAGACAGATAAAATCATGCCTAACACTGCAACCGCAAACGAACACATTGGAGCACGCTTGGATGCCGATGGGAAGCGACTCATCATAGGCGCTGGTTTTGGTCACGGCGCACCCGCGAACACAGGAAAAGCGTATGTGTACAGCTACAGTAATAGGAAAAGGTTAAGTTTTTCCGAGCAAGCACCTGTTGATGCAAATAGTACACTGCGCCAAACCCATGCAACCATTGCTACGCTTGTGTCAGGAAAAAATGTTGTCACTTGGGCAGGTGGCGGTATTTGGTATCGTATTTATGATACATCTGGATCACCACTTACCCCTGCAATTAAAATAGCAAATACAATAGCTGGAAATAATTACCCAGATATTACATCGCTTACTAACGAATACTTTGCTATTACATGGCAAGGTCTAACTGTACGAGGCAAAGAAGCATTTGTAGCGGTCTTTGATGCTCAAGGCAATCCTACAGTTGCCCCATTTTCTATCACCCAAGATGTTAACTTTGCATACAATTTATTAACCACTCATAAGATACACCCAGATATATCTAGCCTCAGTGATGGAAGCTTTTTAGTGGCTTGGGATACCATAGAGCTTGGAGTACGTCATGTATATTTACGGCATATAGCCAGTTCTGGAGCTCTGCTTTCAAATATTGTGCAGCTAGATAGCAAGCAAACGCACTTGTTTGCAGAAGTGTTTGATTATGGTATCCCCGATATTGATAGCAATCAAAATGGTGACGTTGTAGTCGCCTGGGGTGGTGAGCTGGATGCCAACGGAAATATTGGTATTGTTTACAGAACATTTAATATCAATGATACCAATTGGCTTGCCACACCACAACAATGGTTAGTGCAACCTGCAGCAGGAACAGGCGCTAAATTTGCTAGGGTTATGCTCTCCATGAATAAACATGGTGACATCGTTGCGACATGGGCTGAAAACAATCGCTCTGCACCACGAAAAACAGCAGCCATGAAAATATATAATGCTACACAAGCAATGTGGTCAAATAATATAGCACTGAACTACATCTCGCCTAGTCAAACCCCTGCAACTGACAACTATCAACCCATAGCGCACATCTTCAATAATCAGTTGGTATTTTCAGGTTGGTCAGTCGTCATGCCAGACCTTACAAGTGAAGTGGTTGGTCAGTTCTTTAAAGCCTCTGGCATAGCAAAAAGCAAACCATTTGTTATTAGCCAGAAAAACACTGTCACAGACAATAGGCTTGCTCTATCTGCATTTAGAGTGAACGCAAATAACATTCACATTAACATAACCTATGAACAAGTCGATAACACTGGTAAGCCATCACAAGTGATGCAGAAACTATACCTATTCCCTTAATGCTCATGTTAAGAGTTCCCATATATACATTCATACTATTTCTTGCTTTCACCCAAAGTGCAATAGCGGGTACGCTTGAAAAACAAGTCATAGATACTACTGTAAATCAACAAGCTGTGTGCATGGATGGTAGCCCCGCAGTTTATTTTATAAACGCAGAAGAAACGCAAAAGAACTGGATCATTATGCTAGGCGGCGGGATTCCTTGCGGCACTTTAGAAAACTGCCAACAAGCATTGCAAACTAAAAAGAACATGACCAGCTCCCTCTACCGTTGGGATACCATGCATGGTACAGGACTTCTTTCTGATGATGAGCGGAACAACCCAACCTTTTCTGCTTGGAACAAAGTTTTTATCCCACAATGTTCTATGGATGTCTGGGTTGGCAAACAAAAAGCCAGCCAAGCTTCAAAAGGGTTATCATTTCAAGGCAGCAGCATTCTTCATGGTGTTATTCAATCTTTAAAACATTCAGGATTAGACAAGGCATCTACACTTATCTTGGTTGGTAATTCTGCAGGCGGAATTGGTGTGATGAACCATATTGATTGGGTTGCATCCCAACTACCTAAAACCAAGGTCAAAGGTATTGTTGATGGTAGCTGGATTCTTGATGCCCAACCTTTTCCTTCACGCAGTACCATGCACCAAGATATTACAAAAAGACTATCTGCACTTGAAGTTCAAGTGGATAAAGGCTGTGCGCAAGCACACCCTGATGACCCATGGCACTGTATCATGGGTGCATATGTTTACCCCCATATACAATCACCTTTATTTATCCGAATATCTCAAACAGACCCTGTTCACTTAAGAAGACTAGGTATATCTCAACACCCTTCAAATCAACAGCGTGCATATATTCAGAAACACGCTACAGATATTTGTCAATCTTTAACGTCTACAGACAATTTTTTTAGTCTTCAAGGTACACCGCATACCGTTGTAAAAAACAAGCGCGCCTTTTCTTTATCGTATCAAGGACAATCATTTTATGATGCGATAACACAATTCGTACAAAAGCCTAAAACCAGCATTAAAATCACAGACTGTTTTGCCAACAAAGCCAACTGATTAAACTACCTGCACCGTCATCCTCGCGAAAGCGGGGATCCATACTCATAAAGACATTCACTTGGTGGATACCCGATAAAAGTACTCGGGTATGACTGTAGTTTAATACTTGAACTACTCTAGGAGTGAAAAGCACAAGTTTGTCGAAATTTTGAGGTTTTCCAAGGCGCTCTAAACTTCAGGTTTATGTGTGATAAAATCTAAGGTCTCCTGTGCAATTTCAGACCAAGAAAAATCTTTTCTTACCCTTTCTATCACATTTGCTTTGGTTTGAGCTGTAAACCCACCTTCAGGTACCTGATTCATACGCTCGGCTAACATTGAAACCTGACCAAGCTTAAAATAGTGCTTATCTTCTAATGCCATTTCAAGATGTGCTGGTATATCACTCACAACAGGATAAAGCCCATAAGATAAGGCCTCCAATAGCGCAATAGGCAAACCTTCATGAGAAGAAGGCAAGAAAAAGCACTCAGCATGGGTATACAATGATGCAAGCGAATCACCTGTTTGGAAACCTGTCAAAATAACATGGGGATGCTGCGCTGCAAGTTGTTGAATTTTATCCAAATATGCTTTTGAACCTTTATGAAAATCCCCAACCAATACCAACTTGCGGCTATCCCGTTTATTTGAAGCCAAAAAAGCTTCAATCAAATCATCTTGGCGCTTTTCAGGCACAAATCGAGAAACCATCAAAAAATATTTTTGCGGCTCTAAAGAAAACTGATTGAGAATGCTGGTAGATTCACAAAGTTTGGGTATTTCAACACCATTGTGTATCGCCCTAATATTCAAATGAGAACCATATTCCTGCTCTAAGAATTGCTGAATACTTTTTGAAACTGTGATGCAAGCATGTGCATACTTTACACCAAGGTTTTCGCCCAAACGCAATATAACCTTAGCAAACCTACCCCACTTTTGGCGTTGATAATCCATACCATGATGCGTCATCACCACCTTCAAACCAAACAACCGCGCTAAAGGTACAAACAGTGCTGGTCCAACCGCATGAATATGCAACACATCAGGACGACGTACAATAATAGCATAACACACACCTAAAAAACTATGCACTAAAGTTTCTAAACCTGTTGAAGTAGGTGACCAAAGTGCCTTCATTTGAACACCTTCCCATCTATACTTAGCTGCGGTCACATAAGGTCGCCGCACAAGCACTTCAACATCACAGCCTAACTTTACCAACTCAGGATACAAATACTGCGCATGGGTCTCAATCCCCCCTTGAATATTGGGAAACCCTCGTAACCCAACAGCCATAATCCGCAATCGTTTAACATCAGGCACTTGATACACCTAAACTATAATAAAGCTGCAAAAGTGATTGCTGATACTGTTTTGATGAAAATGATGTCTCCACCCAAGCTCTCCCTTGTCTGCCCATATCTTCCAACTGTATTGAAGTAAGGTTTTGAAATAAGTATAGCGCATCAGCTAATTTTTGGCTATCTCCCGATGGAAACAACATACCTGTCTCTCCTTGCTTCACCATTTCAGGTATACCGCCAATATCTGCACCAATCACTGGTTTGCCTAACGCATATGCTTCTAGGATAGAAATAGGTGCATTCTCATACCATTCCGACGGTAACACCACCGCTCTGGCAGCACGAATCAAGGCATACAAGTTTTCACCTTGTTGATAACCATGAAATTTTGCCTTCACACCATGTTTCTCTGCATAGTCCCTAGCTTGCTGTGATAACTCACCTTCACCAACAATATCCACAGGTACTCCAGAAATTTTCGCAGCCTCAAGCAGAGTCATAATTCCCTTTTCTTCGGATAACCGTCCAAAAAAAACAAAGGATTCACCAGGGGTTATATTTGCTTCAAATTGTTCAATATCAATGCAATTAGGAATATAAATAAACTTGCTTCTATCCCAGCCCCACTCAACAAATTTTTCCAAATAAAACTTGCTTGGCACAATAAAACGATCCACATGATGATAAAGCTTCATGACTTTATGCACCCTGCTCTCCAAAGCAATCAAAGCACTCAAAACCCTTGAGTCTTTGATACATTTATGCTGAATCAATGGTAATACACTGCCAGCCTTGCAGCGTTCACAAACACCATCATGTGTAAGCATCTTGTACGCAGGACAAGCAATCTTTAAGTCATGCAGTGTCATCACCACGGGCACAGCGTGGTCTTTTAAACCAGATAAGATTGAAGGTGATATATGGTGGTAAATATTATGTAAGTGCGCAATATCTGGGGATATTTCTTGAATGCACCGTGTAATCTTATCCTTTGCTTCTAAAGAATAAACAACCTTAGCCGCCAACTGCATTTTTTTATACAACCCATAACTTTTCCCAAACTCAATTTCATCCACAAAATGAATATCATGTTCAGAAGGTTCATTTTTCGCATGTTTCATAGCAAAAGGAACAACCTTCCACCCCAAGCCTTGCAACATCTCATTTTGACTCAAAAAAACAGCTTCTGCACCACCACGACGATAATAATAGTTATTTACACTTAATAACGTTGGCACCACACATCCCTTGCCCTAGTATTCATGATTTATAGCCATCCTTGCTGTTGCAAGTAGCTAATTTCATCCGCAAACAAAGACTCCAACAACGCTTGGTGTGCTTGAGGAAGTTTGGTTCTTTGCGTTGGGTTAACCACTTGTTTATGCTGCATCAAGCTTTCAGCCATCGGTGTAACCTCAAGAAATTCACATACACGATCGAATAATTTTGTCGGGTTTTCCTTTACGTCTGAAAATTTCTGAATTAAAAAACAATCCTTATCCACATACTTTTCCCACAACGCAATCATAGACTGGTATTGACCACATCGCTTTTGATAGTCTCGCTGGTAAAATGCTGAAAACTCAGAAAAAGGAACATCTTTCAAGCTTCTTTTTCGTGCTTTAAGCAAATCTTTTTTGGCATGCGACCACGCACGTTCAATAGGATTACGCACCATCATCATAATCTTTATATGTGGATTTAAGGTTAGCACTTCTGCAATCAAGCTTTCATCCATGGCAGCATAGGATGCTGTTGCCTCACCAAAAACTCGCGCTTTTTTATATTGAAACCAATCCAATGATGTTTTTGGTAAACGCCCCATCATTTTAAGGTTCATCGCATTAAGACGTAAGAAGTCACGCATACTTGGTTCAAACTTACGCAAATACCATGTGAGTTTTGTAGAATGAAACAACGCTCCTTGCTCCATCAAGTAATTAAAATAATACAGTTCTTTTTCTGCAGGAATAAACACATCAGGATGTTGAACCAAATACCGAGATAACCATGTTGTGCCTGTGCGCTGTGGACCTATCATTAAGAAATCGGGCACAGTGTATTGTTGATTATTTTGCATACCCGATACATTTACATGTTGAAACAGCTGCAATTGTTGTGCGGAAAATGTTCGCCTTGCCATCTTTTAACCCTTAACCTGTTCAACCAACTCATAAAATACAACTGGTCCCCAGCCTTGAATCTTATTATCCAAATCAAAGCTTAATGTTTTATCCTGATGCTGAATGGGAAGTTCTTTGATACGTTCTCCTCGTAAGTTTAAGGCATATAATTTCATTGGTTTTTTATGCTTTAAAGAGACCGAAAGCTTGCTACGTAAAATGCGCACAGGGAAACTTCCATACGCTTTTACAGTTTTCTCGCCATCGGCAAACACCATACCCGTATTTCGAGCATCAGTTTGGAATGTTAATAACAATCGTTTGCTTTGCGCCACAGGCAAGGTATCCAGTGCAGACACTGACACCAAGGCAGCATCCTGAATATTCGATATTTTCAAACCATCCAATATCACCTGCTTATCTTCATCTGAAAAAGTAGCTGCAAGCGTTTGTCTAGATGTGACAACAAATTGCTTCTTATCTACTGACAACTGAATATCTTCTTTAGGCACAGGGCTAGACTTATTAACACCAAGGATGACACGTTCAACAACAGCCCTAGGCTGTCTAAGCACTTTAGCCAGAGGTTCCTTAATACTTACATCTTGATGATTAGAAAACACAACCTGCATAGACTGGCTTACACCCCAATCACTTCCTAACTGCATACCTAAACTCAAATCCATCAAAGCAGTAGACCACGCTTTAGTCGCCCCTCTTTGTATCAATGCCTCTTGATTAAGTTGTATGTCCGCTTGCCAATGCGCAACCTTTACATCACCTCTCCTAAACAATAATGCCGACAAAGCCTCACCAGCACGCGCAATAGGATCCATACCTACATTAAATGCACTAATTGCAGTATTAGCCTGTCCTTTTGCCTCATAAGAAAGCTGTACAGGCTCTGCAAAGCGACAAATCCCATCCCAATCTTGAAATGATGCATAAGCAGGAAAGACAAGACCAGCTTCCCTACGCCAAGGATTGGGGAATGGGTGATTGTACTCATCCACCACAAATGGTTTATCCGTCAGTCGGCTTGGTGCAATGGTGCGAATATAATATAAATTATTGCTTAGCGAGCTACTGTTTTCCTGTGTGCGCATCGGTGCAGCAGCCTTACCTAAACGACCTATTTTCTTAGGGTGATCATGATAAGTGTGCAAGGTCACAACATCTAAAATATTACGAACAGAACCTGCCAACATTTCACGACTTGCATTCAAATTGGTTAGAAAACCTTGGTAACCCTCATCGCGAAGGTAGTTTATCATTTCGCTATGCACCTTAGCTTCTGTATCATAAATAAAAGAAATTACATCACGCTTTTCGGGCTTACTTCCCCCTTTAAAACGAAACTTTACATCAGTAAAATTGTGCACACCCATCAACCAAGACTCATTTAACCGTGTAACATCATGATACTTATGCTTTAGCCATTGCTGAAAACTGACATCAACTTCTTGCTGCAACCGCAAGCGAAGCGTTTCAGGGTACTTCTTCTTTTGATACAGCTTAGATAATTGCTTGTACATGCCCATTTCATTCATCAATGTAACCAACACAACAGATGGTTCATGCAATAAGGCTCGCTTGGTATATGGGTTTTCTTTGAGCAACAAGGCTTGTACAAGCTGTTTCCAATGGTCTCTTGCCTTTTGGCTTAAGTAGATTTCCAATTGCATGGCATGTTTATTTTTTTCAAAAGGAAATGCCACATCTGCAAACCCTCCATTCCAAGATGTTTCTGCATCCAGTTCAATATATATGCCATGCTTTTGTAACACATACACCAAATAAAAAAGCTTATCCATTTCTTGCAAATTAAAATCAAAGTTTTTCTTAGCTCCTACCATCAATGCCATATCCAGCATGTGCAAACGCAAAAAGTTATAACCTCTACGCTGTAACTCATTAGCAAGTGCCTCGGCATGTTTTTTATCGGGGAAGCCACCTTTAAGACGCGTAAATGCCATCACAGCGCAGTGCATACGTTGTTTTTGATTCGATTTGGTTGTGAAAAAGTGTCCATCTTGAATGCTCAATGACTCTGTCTGCATGGGAAAGATAGTACTAAAATCTAAGGCACTTTGAGCCTGCACCTTTAAGTCCATTTCTTGTACAGCTAACCACTCTTTAGCCTGCAATGAAGCAGAACAGCAAAACATGCCCAATAGACATAAAACCTTCACCATAGGAACACCCTTTTTCCAACTGTCTTATTGATAAGGTTACGTTCTTTATCCTTAAAAAACTGAACCTTTAAACCAACCCCATAAAAAACAATCAAACCAATCAAGGCTGACCCTATACTTACTATCAAACCATTTAGCTGTTGTTGCAGAAAGTACATACCAATACCAGATAAGAGTGCCATCCCTGCCATTTTAATCATACTTCGCCAGTCTTGCTGATAATGAAACCCTCGTCTTCTCAAGTGAAAGACCAAAAACCAGTTTCTAACCCAAGAAACCGCAACTAAACCAAGTAAAACACCATATATCCCCCAGTATATGCTAGCTGCAACATACAAAGGTAACAACATCATTGCGAACAGGTTGCTTTTGACCAGCAATATACTTTGGTCCACTGCATTGCTTAATACTTGTAATGCCATACGGTGGTTTTCAAGCATGAAGATGAAAATCAATGCTGCAATAATCCAACCACTACCAGCATATTTCCCTGCTGATACCCAGTCTAAAATAGCATATGAACCCAAGGCAAACCAAGCCAACATAGGCATCAACATAAAATAATTTAATTTTAGCACCAGCGATACCATATCATTCAACTCTACAAAGTTACCTGTTTCTCGATAACGTGCGATGTATACAGGCTCAATCGCTTGCACAATCATTTTTGATGGTAAAATACGCTGTAAAAGCTGCATCATGGTGTATGCAAAACCAAGAGAAGCAACAGCAACAGCCCCCGCTACTGCTGCAAAAAGCATGCGTACAGCACCTGGTGACCAAGGTATACCCAATAAACTTTGCAACCAGTTTTTCCATGCAAAATGAAAGATTTTGTCTTGCCCTAAAGGCTGTTGTGTTTGCACCTCAGAACCTGCCAACAGTTGTCGCGATTTGTTCCATAAAACATATTGCCCAGCTAAAAAGGAAGTCATCACCGCAAACGCTTGTACCAAAAACACTTCAAACAAAGAAAAACTATCTGCACCATGATATAAGTAGCCTAAAGGTAGCAATTTGAGTACCCACTCAAGTGCGGTAATTTTAGCTGCCACCTTTTGCAACAATAATACCTGCATGGTTCGCTGCGTTTGCTGATTAAGTGCATAAAAAAATGCAAAACTTGCAAAGCTCAATAAAACGCTTGGTTCTAAAGCCAAATGGATTATTTCACTGTAAGTCGCCAGCAACCAAAATGCGAACAGCATCATAGCATGCATCAGCATACGAATCACAATTAATGCTCGACTAAGAAACACCAAACCTTGCAATTGTTTTTGAATGTAGAGCTCTGGTAAAAAACGCGGTTGTACCCGGCTAATTCCTGCATCACTCACCATAGCTGTCACAAGCATAAGCCCTAGCAGGGTCACATAAGTTGCAAAGTCGACAACTGTCAAACCGCGCACAATCATGAGTGATACCAACACCGCAGAAACAACCAGCACCATGCGCCCCATCATAAAATGGAAAATACTTTGTCTCACTTTGTTAAAATTACGATACATATTCATAATATATTCACTCGATGATATTCCCCATGTTTACCCCTTGAAAGAACCACTCTCCTAAGAAATTATACAAATATATTTGCCCTATTTTTCTCCGAGAAAAGCCTTTTGTTGCCAATGCTGTGTGAAAGGTTTTAGCATCAGAATAAACGAGAGACTGCGCAGATAGACTTGCTTTTAAACTAATAACATATTGATCAACATAAGCTTGCTCTTGCACATCATACGGCAAAGAAACCCCATATTTTTCTAATACGACATGGTCATACTGCGAATCTTTAATCATCAATGGCGTAGAGATATTGGGAATAACCACCTCGGGCAGCAAGCAACGTTGGACATTAGCTGCATTCAAAGCTGCACAATCCGCATCTACAAAGCTATGGTGTAACACATAATACTGCTGCATTTGTGTTGATATTGCAGGTACAAGGTTATGATATACGGGTACATCTATCGCATAACCTGCATCCATCACCCCTTTGACCTGAGTTTGTGGGAGTTTCGCTGCCAACCAGTCCAAATGTTGCAACACACCTTGCGTTCCTGATGATGCACCAGAGAGCAATACTTTAGCTGCTTGGTTCAAACCTTTATTGTTTATTAAATCTTGCACAATTGCCTTGAAACTAACAGAGCCTAAGAAGCTAAAACCTTGGTTGTTAAAGCTTGTCCCTGTCCAACCATCACCACTGCACTGCCTTAACAACACATGATTACTCTGATAAAAAAATGGGTTTTCACTGTAAACATCAGATAGGATACCCTCCCCTAACAAACTAGTCTCCCAAGTTTGTGAAGAACTAAACTGAGCTGAGATAAGCTTACACTCAGCTAGGGTTGCACACCGCCCACCTCCTGAAAAGTGTATAACCCATGTATCTACCCCTGCACCAGAACCAGGCTGCAAATAGTATGCGATGGGGCTACCATCCATACACAAAGCTTGGCGATGAATAGCATCCACCACTTCAATTTTCTTTAATGCTCCAGGTGGACGCGGGGACACATCTGCAGAACACGATGTAAAAACAAATATGACAAGTAAGCTCACGAACCATTTCATAAATAGTCCAACTGTTTCAAAAGTGTTTGCTGTTGCTGTAAAACTTTTTCATACGCTTGCGGCTGCCATGCTTCTTTCCACTTAGATTTTACAGGCTTAAGACCTATACTTTGCACTTGCTCAATATAATCTGCATTGGGTTCTACTTCCATAAACTGTAAAATATTTTCCAACACCAGCAACGGCGTTTTTAATAAATCTTCGTAACGAACATGTAATACCTGCTCGTCTCTTACTTGCCCCAGCGCAGCATCAACTGTCGTGACTGCTTCAACCCATGTCTTAGCCGTCACCGATAATGCATCCCACCCATCAGCTTTCAACTCACGCATCGTTTTATTTGCCCACCAAACACGTGCATCATCATGCCACCAATTTACTTGTGTAAATGAATGTGCAACATCACGTCCATCGCGTATCAAATGAATAAACTTTGCTTCGGGAAAAGCTTTTTGTAGCCATGGTATACGACGGTTATTCGCCACCCTTTTACTCAACATACTATCTGCACCTTGTTGTTGAGCTAAACGCAACATGCTTTCTCGGAACTTTTGCGCTGGTTTGTCATCTTTAGCCTGTGATTTAGCCTCAAACAAGGGGATACCTGCCCGTGCATAAATATTTTCACCTTCTACAGGCCAAGGTATCAAACGTTTAAACAAACCACGTTGAAAACCATGAGCATTGCCACTGCGTTCAAACCATACGCTTCGTTTTAGGGCAAGATGCTGTGATAACCAACGGTTGGTATAACCTGTAGGCAAAAAAGCAGGGAAACTATTGTTATAACTACTGATATAACCAACCTTAGCATGCAGTGACAACAATTTATAAAGCAGCGTGCTTCCAGAACGACCTGCACCAAGTAAAAATGTCATGTTGGGTTGTTGCTTAAACATAATCGTACTTTTCCAGTAAACCAGCGATACAATCTTCCATGTCGGCAACTTGCTGTGCTGTTAAATCTGTCTTAAAAGATTGACGGCGACCACTACTTACCCGCGAAGCTAAAAAGTTTGCATTGATATAATCAGCATCAGGTAACCCACCCCATGCTGTAATATTCTTCAATACTTGTTCTGGATTATCGAGGAAATCTTCATAACGACAAGTCATATAACGCGAAGCATCTATATTTCTTTCAGCATCTATAAAACCTTGCATTAGCTTTTTCCAAGCCAGTGCTGCCAACACAGGGTATGCAAAACCTTTTTCTTTCCATAAAGATTGTTCTTCCTCTGTTAATGCACCCCATAACCATTTCTCAGGGCCTTGATAGCCACCCCACCACGGCATCTGCAGCCATGAGTTTGCAACAGCCCGACCATCACGAACAATGTGCACAAACTTGGCTTCTGGAAAAATTTCTGCAAAAAATTGAATCCTAGACCAACCCGTATATTTATGTAAAAAAACAGCTTTTCCTTGCGCCAGAAACCGTTGCTCAAAAAAACGATGAAACCGCTCTCTTAACCAAGGTGTTACATCTTCGGCGAGTAGGTCTCGGCATGAATTTTCATAAATCGGTGACACTTGCTTACATATCAAGCGATAAGCCTCAGAAGGCGCAAACCTTGCTTGTCCTTTTTGGGTTAACTTACCTTTCATTGCACGAAAAACCGCATTATTCCATGTGCCTAAACTATTCAGTGAAGGCAAACGGTCATCCAAATTGGACACAAAACCTGCTTGTTGATTCAAAGCGACAAGCTCATGCACCAATGAAGAGCCACAGCGACCTGTCCCAATAATAAATAAAAGCTTCACTTAGCCCCCTTCTTGTTTGCTGCAGTGGTTTGCACTAATTGCTGATACACGTTCGCAACTTGGCTAGAAATCACATCATAATTGCGTGTGTCTTTCACGTATTTCTGACCAAGCTTACCCATCATAGACCATTGTTCAGGATGTTGAAACAAAGACAACATACCTTGTGCAAAAGATTCTGGGGTATAATCAGTGACTACACCTGCTCCACTCTCTTCAATCACCTGACTTTGATCAGGGTGGTTATTGACAACCACAGGTTTGCCCAAAGCTAAATACTCCACAACTTTGGTTGGTGATGTCGAATCAAGAATGGGGCTAGGACGAAATGGAGACAAGCAAATATCTGCAGCTAATACATATGCCCATGCTTCTTGCATATTCAGCAGCCCCGTAAAATGAACCGAGTCTGAAATACCAAGTTTCATAGCAATATCTTGTAACCGTTGCACATCCGCAGGTTCTCCACCCACCATCAATAACACAGCATCATGCTCTACTTTTAGAACATGTACAAAAGCCTCTAAAATAAAATCCAATTGCCGCACCTTGACCATGGTTCCCATATATACGGCAACCTTGGCTTGCTTGGATAAACCAAGGCTCTTTGCCACTGGTAAACCTTGCAGGCGCTCCCATGCAATACCCATAGGCACAGCCATCATTTTATGGCGTGCAACACCCTGTTTCTCAACATCTTTCAACATCTGTTCACTTTGCACAAACACAAAGTCTGCGTGCGGTAGAATGATCTGGTAAAGCAACCAGTGTGTCAGCCTTCCACGCACAAAATAAAACACACGATATAAAAAAGAGTATGCATCTTTCTCCGCTTGAATACGGTACAAATCCGCCTCGGCATAAGGAAAAGACATCCAATAGCAAAATATACCGCCCCGCCCTTTCATTGCGACTAACCCAACCAATGCAACCCAGAATTTATCCCTAACT
Organism: Ghiorsea sp.; assembly: GCA_027059605.1. Taxonomy (GTDB): domain Bacteria; phylum Pseudomonadota; class Zetaproteobacteria; order Mariprofundales; family Mariprofundaceae; genus Ghiorsea. The sequence goes on from JALSZC010000068.1 coordinate 38,938, forward strand.
TGCACAATATCATAATCACTTTTGCGAATATAAAACCACGCTTTACAGTCATGCAAAAATGCAAACCACTGATTTTGTATTTTTTTTAAAATACCTTGACGCTTTGAGTTTTTACCAAGAAAAACTATCTCACCAGCAGCATCTACAACCTGGCTACCCTCTAATGATTCGCCCATATTTTGCATGTGCCAGTCCAGCTTTATATCCAACTGACGGCATACACGCTTCGAAAATAAATCCTGCAGATCCACCCGCGATGCAGGGTATTTTTCGCGTGTGCTATAAAACATTTTTATCATTTTGTAGAGCTAGGTATCTGTCGAGCATATTGCACAGCGGCTACTCTTGAGAGCCATGCAAGCAGCCCCATCGTTATCATAAATGATAACATCATCGGTGGTGCATAGGGCAAGTCATTGCGATATAAAATTGCCAAGAAGAACAAAGGGACAATGGTTTGCAACCCATGTGCCATCGCCTTTAAATGTTCTGCCTGTAATATGCGTACCAACCGCCCCGCCAAACGAAATAAACGCCAAAACAACCAGCTTATAAGCAAAAGACCAAAAATACCAAAGTCCCATAAAATTAAGGCAAGCCCTGTTCGGTCAATATCTCTAGGAACATACTTCTTAGCAATAGTACCTTTTTCCAAGCCACCAGTTTTAGAAGCTGAAGGACCATGCCCAAATAAAATAGGTATGGGATTGATTGCAGTCTGCTTATCCCACCAGAATGTTAACACCTCCACTCTCGTCATCACACCTTCTTCCTGCTTGGCATTACCCACTTCACTCTGAAAAGAATATGCAAACATTTTCATCATATTTTGAGACATATCACCGCCTTTACTCGACCAATGATATGCTTGGTACACAAACAACATCACCAACATGGCTGCGGCACCCATAAATGATAATTTCAAGAAACGCATCGGATTTTTTATCGCTAAGTCTTTGTACAACACAAACAATGCCACTGGTAAATAAATGAATAGTGCTTTTACCTCAATAAACAACATCGGCAACACCAGCAACGTCAAATACAACCATACACGCTTTTGTATCACTTTATAACGAACAAATGCTAAAAACATCATCAAGTTAAACACCAAGAATGCAGCCAATGCTCCAGTCATTCCACCAGAAGTAGGGCTACCCCCAAATGTTCCCACCACCGTATCTGCAGAAGATGTAGAGGCTCCAAGAGCAACCAGGCTAGCCTTTACAAAAAACGACTGATACAACACTGGAATAATTTGAATTAAAGCAATACCAAAAATAATCTTCAACCATAAGAAAACAGTTTTTTCATCAAGGTGAACCATTGTCAAATAAACAAAAACACCAGCCAACAACAACCAAACCTTCACTGATACCAATAACTGCATTGGAGGAATCCAATTTAATAATGCCGTCATCACAAAAAGCATAGCAAATAAAAATATAGGCATACCTATGCCCATGTTTATTCTTGATGTATTCCCTGACGTAATAAGCTGAAAGAACGCAGGTATAAAAAGGATACCACCCAACACATAAGCTCCCCACCATACACTATCCAAACCTGGTATATTATAAACAATCGGACCACAGATGAGATAAGTAGTCACAATGCACAGCCACACTATTGTGTTGGGCATCCCCAAAAGAACCACACCAAATATCGAACCAAAAAGAAGTATACCAAAACGAACATCACCAATGGATACAATACGCCCCAAAACCAACCCGATAAACATCAAAAAAAGAGCAGTAAATCCAAAAACAACATATTTCGCCTTGGATTGGAACAAATTACTTAACATCGGCAGTCCCAAAGCAACGTTGATAAGTCGGCCATGCGCATAAGTCCAAATTGGTCATCTTTTGCAAATCCCGAATATCATCTCTAAAAACAGCGTCCAAATGCTGTATTTCACTTTCTGTCATCCTAGGCAAGTCCTCATGGATATTCTGCATATTACTTTGCCTAATCGCACGTATCCATGATACAGACTTAATGTTTTTCACCATACTATCCAAGCCTAACAAGCGTAAAAACTTCGCCGTTTTTTTCAGCCCACCCTCAAAAAAGTCTGACTTTGCTTGTTGTGATGGGTTGGCTTTCCGCTCTAAAAACACTGATTGGTAATCAGAATCAACATCTAAAAATTGATACACATCACGTGCGACCATACTGGGTTGTTTTTGTATGTCCTCCTGTAGCAAAACCAACACTTGGTTTTCTGGAAAGGTAGAAAGCCAAATATCTAAGTATTTGGCATACATCGACTGATCGATATACATAGGATTATTCTCAAGTGCCTCGGTAAAAGTTAATCTAGCATCCACATGACCAAGCCTTATTTCATGGGCATGATGAGACATAATGCGAGCTATGGGGTCACGCAAACACACAATGATTTTCATGTCTGGGTGATACCGATAAACCCGCTCCGCAGCTCGCGAATCACAAAAATAGGATGGTGAATTTTCACCTGTTGCTAAAGCCTCTGAAAAATGGGATTCATACCAAGCAAACCCAAAATGATAATGATATGAAAAGAAATCAAGCTCTTTAGGGCTGCTCACTGCAACTTGTGGGTGGTCTTCTAAGATACGGTGTATCCAGGTGCTTGCACATTTTTGCACCCCAAGCCCAATAAATGAAGGTTTAGACATTTTGAACTTAGAACTCCCAAAGTAGCAATATCGCTAAAAATAAAATGATTTAAAAAAAGGATAGCTCACCTCAACGTAATGAGCAAATAACAATAACAGTCATTAAGATATCATACGACACCTATACTATCCATTCATTTCTTCAAAACCTCTATTCATAAGCGAATAAGGAAAATCCTTACATACATTTAAACAGTCTACCTATCCATAAGCAAGCCCCTGTAATCGATATATACCTATAGACACAGTCGAACAGTACACAGGAGCACCATCATGTTATCATACATTTATAAAATATTTGTATTCTTATTTATTACAAGCACGTTAGCTGCTTGTGGTAACACTACTTCGACAGAAAGCAAAGCTGCAACAGTCAGCAATGACTTCATGATAAGCTCACGCACAGCCACCGTTATGCCTACAAATGCAGGGCATTATATTATTGCGACACACGGTGTTACTGATACTATCATTGCTACGCTTATAGATAACCCAGCCATCAAAGGCATAAGCATTGTTTACAACTGGGTGGACTTAGAAACACAAAAAGGTGTGTATGACTTCTCTCGAATCGAAAACGACCTTGCTTTATTACGCCCACTAAACAAACATCTTATTGTTATGATTCGTGATAAATCCTTTAGGGGCTGTCCCAGATAACTAGGATAAGTTATCATGAGGGGCAGTATGAGGAAGAGTCGATTAAGCCAATATAAGCAGATGAAACTGATAGAACATTTTGTATCAGGCAGTACGGCAAGATGTGCTGCTGAACTGGTTGGTGTAAATAGGAAAACAGCAGCATATTATTACCACCGTTTACGGGTAATTATTAGTGTTCATCTTGAGGAAGAAGCCCGTGAGTTTTTAGATGGTGAAATCGAAGTTGATGAGAGTTATTTTGGTGGTCACAGAAAGGGCAAACGTGGCCGAGGTGCAGCAGATAAAGTTCCTGTTTTTGGTTTACTTAAAAGGGGTGGCAAGGTTTATACCAAGGTTATACCTGATGCAAAATCATCCACTTTGATGCCGATTATTCAAAAGAAAGTGAAACCTGATAGTATTGTCTATACAGACTGTTGGAGGGGTTATAACGTGTTAGATATTTCCGAGTTTAAGCACTACAGAATTAACCACTCCAAACTGTTTGCGCACAAGCATAATCATATCAATGGAATTGAGAATTTCTGGAATCAAGCCAAGCGGCATATGCGTAAATTCAATGGCATTCCAAAGCAACACTTTTACTACTTTTTGAAGGAATGTGAGTGGCGTTTTAACTACTCTAATCCAAAACAACAATTATCCATGTTAAAACAATGGGTTACAAAGAATAATGCCTAGTTATCTGGGACAGCCCCATCCTTTAAAAACAATCCTTTTATACCTGTACCTGAATACTTAAGAACAGCCGAGTATCAAGGAGGGTATGCAACTGGTGACCATGAAATGATTGCAAAACGCTGGGTTCATAGTGTTGGAGTGCGCTTTAGAGCTTTAATTACTGCGCTCGGCAGCCAATTTGATCTAGACCCTAACTTTGAAGCCATTAAAACCTCTGAAAGTGCAACAGGAAACATCAAATACTTCGCTGATTATGATGCCAACCAATATGTTAACGAACTTAACTTCACTTCTTATGCTTTAGCTACAGCCTTCCCTAACACTGTAAAAATCATGTATCTCAACTGGATAGCAGGTGCTGGTGATATCGGAAGCAAGTTAAGCGAAGTTGCCGCGTTTGCAAAAGTAAATGGCGTGGGTATTGGTGGCCCTGATGTACACCCTGATGTGCAAATTCCTTCTTACGCTTTGTATCCTGCGCTTGCCAATGATGTTCCTCTCATGACTGATATACAGTGGAGCAACTTTGAGCATGTTTCCCCACAAGGTGATACAGACCAACTTTTCAACTTTGCACTTTCAGAACTACACGTAAGTTATATTTGTTAGAAACTACGCTCTCCTTATGAACAAAACATACTCAATACAATCAATAAGTACCCTGTATTATAATAAAGATGAAGCCTCACCCTTTATCTTGTGACTAGATTTTTCTTGGAATGCTCTAAACTAATATGCCGAAGTAGGTTTTACGCGGAAAAACACTTCATCACTTGCACCCTGAATATTGCTGCAAAACAAATAATAATCACCACGTTTCAACTGTAAATGGCGTGCATCAACCGATGACAAATCTTGCATTTGTTTACCATTCAAAAAACAGCTCACATTTGTATAACCTGAAGAAGACTCAATATTCAAATCAATAATCACATCCTCTCTGCCAAAAGATGGCAGTAAAATATACTCATCATCTTGTTTAGGATGCATAATTTCCAATGAACCATGCTCAGTCGCCTTACTTTCACATGCTGAATGAACTGCGGGTAACGTCAATGTCGTTCCTTGGCGTACACCATACCAGCGTCTTACCAATACAGGTAAATCTAACAATCGCTTGCTTTGTGTTTGCATGCCTTTGTCACAACCTTTAAAAACCCTTAAACCTGTTTTCTTATCTACCAACACTTGCTTGTGAAAAGGACATGTTTGATGCAGTGGATGTTCTCGAAGTGCCAACACTGTTTTTGTTTTGGGGCACGCAGAGGTAGGTGTATAACCTGAAAATGCACACACCTCAATTTCTTCTAGGGGTATGCCACGATGGTTGCGAACCGCTGCTGTACTTTTTTGTTTATCTAAACCTTCCAGTATTTCAAACATTATAGGAGCTGCAGCAGTAGAACCTGTTAAAAACTGACTGGGTTTTTGATCTAGATTACCAAACCAGACCAACACCGTATATTGCTCGTTATAACCAATACTCCACGCATCACGTCGCCCCTGACTAGTACCTGTTTTCCAACGCACATCAGAGCGATATTTGGAAAAATCTTTGCGTGCAGGGAAATCAGGGCGATCGCGCTTACTCAAAGCTTCTTCCAACAACATAATCGTGCCTTCTGAAAACCAAGGTTGTGATTGTATATTGGTATTGGGTTGCAAATGTAGTGGTGCTGACAAACCGTGATTTGCCAAGTTTACATACAATGCCAGCAATTGAAGCGGTGTAAGCTCTACACCCCCAATAATCACCGATAAACCCAAGCCTCTACTGCGATCAAACTCCCAACCTATCCCAGACTCTAAGTAGCTCAAAAAATGCTCTACACCCACATCTTTAAGCAGTCGAACAAAGGGGATATTCAACGATTGTGATAAGGCATATTCTGCCGTAACCAAACCCAAATATTTACCTGAGAAATTACCTGGCTTATACTCTTCGTAATGTGAGGGTACATCCAGCAACAAGCTCTGTGGCAGCAACCTCCCCGTCTCCAGTGCCATGGCATACAAAAAAGGTTTTAACGTTGACCCTGGCGAGCGGGCAACGTCAAAAGTACTAAAGCTTTGCCCATTTTTTCCACTCAAATACTCAAAATTACCAATCGCAGCACGGACTTCCCTACTTTTATTATCAGCCACCAAAATTGAAACATTATGTATGCCAAGCTCCTGATATTTATGGTAAATCCTCGCCACCACTTGCTCAACCATACGCTGCACATCAATCGAAATACTGCTTTGCAGGTGCTGTTGTTGATATTTTTTCTTCAAATAATCTGTGTAATGGGGTGCTAACATAGGCATAGCAAGGCGGTGCTTGGGCACAGACTCAAGCATGCCTAATCGCCGTTGTTTATCTGTGATGATATGTTTATCAAACAACTCATCCAGCACCCTAGCTTTAGAATTTTTCCACTGTTGCTCATTAAAAGCATACCAGCGCGACGGTGCTTGTGGCAAAAGTAATAACATCGCCATTTCACCTGCTGTAATCTCAGATACAGCATGACCAAAATAAATATACGATGCAGCATGAATACCCTCGATATTGCCGCCGTAAGGCGCATAGGATAAATACAGGCTTAAGATTTCTTTTTTAGTTAAATGTGTTTCCAATTGTATGGCACGAAAAGCTTCAATCAGCTTTGACCATAAAGTGCGCGGTCTAGGCTCTAGTAGCCGCACCAACTGCATGGTAATCGTAGAGCCCCCACTAATCACACGTTGTGATTGAATATTCTGCAATACAGCACGGCCAATTGCCATGGGGTCAATCCCTATGTGCTGATAAAAACGTTTATCTTCTCGTGCTAACAATGCTGGGATAACAAATGCAGGCAGTGCATCTATATCCACAGGAAAACGCCAAACATCACCCTCTGCCAAATAAGGACGTAGCAGCACTCCATCACGTGAATATACCATCACTGAATAATCGACGGCAATACGTTTAGGCAAGGGAAGCAACCACAAAGCCAATACAAAAATAAGGCTACACACTATCACCAGATATAATATCCGATGATAATATCTAAATGGATTAAGGCTTCTGAATACTGACTTTATCATAACCTGAATATGCATGTTTTTCAGGCTCATACATGGCTTCTATTTTGGCTGGAGCCGCTGTAAAATTACCCACACTCACAGCCCGAACAATATAGTGATACTGCAAGCTACGAGCAGCTTGTGAAGCACGCGGCACACTGCCAAAGATATTGATTCTATCATCTTTTCTATCCACGTATTCAGGTTTAAACACCATTTTTTCATCAATCCAAGGCATCGCATCATTACGTCCTAAATTGGTATTTTCAATTTCAAAACCAACAGGAATACGATCTGACACCGCAATATTATCCAATGTATTGCCTGAATGGTTGGATAAAGATAGGCGCACGACCAGCAACTGACCCTGCTTGATATGCGTAATATCTATAGGTTTACCCTGTAGTGATAAATAATCACGCTTAATCGCAAGTGATGTGCTGGTTGTAAGTGCTGCAAGGCTTTTGCTGTATCCCGATACTGTGGCATATAAAAAAGGTGCTTTATCACCCTTGAATTGCAAACTTAAAGATTTATCCAAGGGCACTTGTGTGTTGTAAAAATGCCAACCCGTAACCTGTTTATCTTGGCTGCTCGGCGGCAATATTTTCTTGCCCACTTTTAGACCTATGCCTTGAATAGAAGCACCTTGATAGCGACTAGCAATTTTACCTAACGCACTCACAGACCATGCAACTTCTTGTGTATTCAAATAGCGTGCATGCGCTAGTTTTTTAGCTACTTTCTGTGTTAGAGCGTCCAAACGTGAGTCATTGGGCCAGACATCTTCAGCTAAACTTAATCGCATGGCATCCGTTCGTGATGATGACCAATAACTGCCATTGTAATCTCTACCTTTAGCATCCACGATGCTTAATAGGTTATAATCTTTCATCATTTGTTCAGCCAACTGCTTTTCTCCTGCCATATGTGCAGCCAGCATAACCAAAAAGCGGTTTTCCAACACCCTGCCACCACGCCATGAGCCCTGTTTTGCCAACTTACGAATCAATGACTTCTGATGTTTACCTGCAAGGCCAAGTACAAATACCATATAGGGCTCTGCATCGGCATAATAATAGTGCTGATTACGCCATTGATATTGTCTTGTTGTTAATGCTTCTTCCATAAAGGTCAAGGCATCTTGCAAAGCATGTTGAGGCACATCATAACCTTCTGCTTTGGCTTTGAGCAGCAAGTGTGTTGCATAAGCTGTACCCCAAAGCACTGGCTCTGCACCACCTGGCCAATACGCAAAACCACCTGAAATCGTTTGCATGCTTAACAAACGGTTTAGACCGTGATATACCATGTCTGTTATATTTTTACCTTGCAGTGCTTCAGGGTTGGTCGCAGCCAACACTTTCTCTACATACAACAAAGGCATGGTGCTTGATGTTGTTTGCTCAATGCAACCATAAGGGTAATGAATCAAATAACCCAAACGTTTCAACTCAGATATATACGGAAGCGCACTCACCGCAAAACGTACTTTCAAGCCATTATCTCGCAAATTATCAGGTATATAGTCCGCCAGTTTAAAGCTTTTCTCTGTGGGTAATACCAAATGCGTAGTCTGCTCTGGTGAAAGCGGAATAATGGGCAAAGTTGAGCTATCCTTCGTCTCTATGTCCCCTGCTTCGACCTTAAACTGAAATGATGCTTTGCCATCAAATGCCTGAACTTCAGCAGGGAAGAATAAAGTAGCAGACTGCATATCAGCAATCTCAACCACCTGCGTTGTTTGCTTGAGTAATACACTTTGCGAAGCTGATACAGTTGCTTTCACTTTTTGTGTCTTTCCTGTCATGTTCACAACAAACACAGGGATTTCAAAGCTATCCCCCCATTGTAGGAAGCGTGGCAAGGTAGGCTGCATCACCAAAGGATCTCGCACGGTAACAAATTTCTCGCTATGCCCCACTTTTCCATCTTGTGCAGCCACAACCATTACCCGCACCTTGCCTTGGAACGAAGGAATCGGCACTCGCACTTCCGCTTTACCTTGTGCATCTGATTGCACCACACCTGACCATGAAGATACCAAACGCACAGGCATCACCCTACCCGTAGCATTTTTTGCGGCATCTGCGCCACCACCAATTTGCCCTTGTTTTTTCGCCATATTACGAGGAAATGTCCAACCAATGGTTTCAAATGTCGAAACACCCAAACGACGTGGCTCAAAGAAATAATCAAGCGGTTTTGGTGTTTGAAAACGTGTAAGTTGTAGAATACCTTGATCCACAACCGCAACAGTATATTCAGTAGACTTAGCATTATTACTGTTTAATTGGATAACCAAATCATTCCCTGGGCGCATGGTATCAGGTACGGTGGTGGATACATTGAGAATAAAATCTTGTGGAACCACTTTCAACGAGGCACTTCCCCACGCCCGAGCAGGCACATACATATGCCCTTCTTTCGGGTCTTTAATCACCAACAATGAAGCATATACATTGGGTAAAAAGTCAGGTGTTTGTATCGTGATACTATTGTGTCCTTTTTTCACAGCAATCCACTGGCTTTCCAATACGGTTTCGGCTTCAAGCGCAAACAATGCTTGACCTGCAAATGGCGAATCAAAATTAAAGGTTACATCATCACCAACATGCGCTTCTTTTACCGATGCAATCAACTCGATTTGGTCGGGAGAACGCGGCTTATTGCCACTGACATTTCGACCCCATGAGTAACCCATGGCAACGACTAAGTCCGACACCTGCTTACTATCCACAGCTTGTGCACGAACAACATACCTGCCCCACGCCATTTGCGTATGAAGTTGTGCCTCAAAGTGCCCTTGCTTCATATCAACAATTGTAGTGTCACCTTCGCGCATCAAAATATCTTCACTTTGCCATGTATTGTAGCCTAATCTTGGATTCCAAGCATAAGTCCAATTGCTATAAATCTGATATAACGACAACTGAATTTTAGCATCTTGTTTGACATCCTGACCTTGGGGTGTAAACAACTTGCCTTCAAGGCTTATGTTTCCACCTTTGGCTTCAATATTTCGCAAACCTATAATCTTATCATACGCAGAAACCAGCACGGATGCACTGCGATGAGTAACCCGACCACTGCCTGATTCGGTAACATCTACATTGCTGACCAATTTCATCACTGTTGGAAAAGCACTCTCCATACCCTGAACTGAAATATTGAGTTGTGCCAAACCATCTTTGTCCAACTTACCTTCAATGGGCTGCAACACCATCGCTGCCTGCGTATTTAAACTGTATTCACCTGTAGAAAAATCCTTATGACCAGGCACTGTAAACCATGCAGGTTTTAAAGAAAAACGTGCCTTATAGCTACCTTCTGCAACAGGTGGGCCAAACAAATATTTTGCATCCACATCAAAGGCAATATCTTCTGCTACGGTGTATTGTTTTACCTTACTGCTTACCTTCAAACCAATGCGCTCAGGCACAAATTCTTCCACAAAGAAACCATATGTATTTAATTGCTTCTCACCACTGCTCAAAACAACCTGATATTTACCCGTTCCAGCATAGTCATCAAGCTTCACATTCAAGCTTGTTACACCAAAGTCCGAACTGCGAACATGAACCTCTTTCACGACCTTTTGCCTTGGCGAGATCACTTTCCAATGCAATGGTACACCTTTGGCTGATTTTCGTTCCCCACTCCAAACCACAGCCGCAAGATTCACCGTTTCCCCAGGTCGATATACACCCCTAGATGCATAAATATAAGCTTCTAAGGCTGTTTTATTCATGCCATAAGCACGCAAGTTTTCCTGTGCATCACCATTGGACAATACCACATCACTAAAGCGCATATAGGATAAGTCATCATCAGTAGATAAAATAAGTGCATAGGGTTTCTTAGGCTGCTTCATCACCCCTTTTAATATACACGCACCTTCATCATTGGTTGTACAAGAAGCAATTTCAAAATTGTTATAACTCATCACTTGAACACGCACATTGCCTTTGGCGGTAAAGTCTTTAGCTGTTCGCGTCCAAATATATAAATCAGTTGCATCTCTTTTGGCAATGGCTGCCAAGTCTGTCACTACAATCATCGCTGAGTCTGTAAACACTTCAGCATTATTTTTATGCCGTTGATACAACAGCACCTCATAAATACCTTTACCAGCACTGGTCATTTCTGATAAACCAATCGAGCCTCGGGCTTTTTTATCCGCTTTCATTTCCAGTTTCAATTGGGTTTTAAAGACTTGTTCAGCAACTGCATCAGTGGTTTGGTTCTGTGCCATCCAAAACACAAGGTTTTGTGGTGGCACACGCTTCACTACCACAGACATCGCATCTACATTTCTATATTCAAATGCAATTTCTGCACCATCCAATTTAGGCATGTAACGTGCCTTGTTTAAAAAACTTAATGTTGGTTTAAATGAAGGTGTTTGCACTATTTTGGTCACTTTCTGTGCCAAATATTCATGTTTTGTACCTTTTAGACCAGGTAACAGTGTGATTTCATACTTTGTTTTTGGTTTAAATGCACCAACTAAACGAAAGTTACCTAAACCAGGTACCACCTCAAAATCAACATCTGGAGAAACCTGAACAAAAGGCTTAGCAAGCATGGCATCAATACGAGGCTGATATGAAACATACTGATTCCTTTGTCCTCGCACATAAAATGGCACATTCATCGCAAAGAAATCACTACCTTCCATGGCTGTAATATGCCCAATTTCAATTTTTGTGGGCAATTGTAAGGTAACATATTGCGCAGCATTCGATTGTATTTTCCTACCACCAATATTTTCACCATGTACAAAGACAAAACCAAGCTTTTCACCACCCTTTAATGTTCTGTCACGAATCGTAATTAAAAAATCGTGGTTCATATCCTTCACCACTTCAATATGATTGGCAGGCACTTCTTCCCATATAGCTTGTGTCGCCCGTTGCACACGAAAAACAATCGACTTTTTCAAGATGTTCACTGGAAAATCAACATTCCACACCATTTTCATTTTGGCATATTGTTTGGGAGAAAATGATTCAAGCACAAAGGCATTCATCTGCCAACTCGGTGTTTTCACCACATGTGGACCCATATTTTTCACATCAATAGCAATCGGTTTGGTTTTACCTGGCAGCGACCGTACCATCACTGCCACATCACTGGTATCCGCCTCAGGGCGTTGCCACTGGATGATAAATTGCTGTGGTGATTGCCAATAGCCAGAAAAAGGCAAAGGGGGCTCTAAAACAATGCCCGACAAATCGATAGGTGTATCTTTCTTATATGCATTTTGTGCTTGGGGAAATGTTAATACCACGCCCATAGGCAACATATTTTTATCCATCGTAGGCTCTATAGAAAAATAGGTAGGGTTTGATGCCTGCTGCTGTTGCTCTTGCTCCTGAGGACGAAACACCGATATCGGATCCGTTGATTCAGTCGATACTTGAACGCTAGCTTTATTCCCAGTATTTTGATGCACGACAGTTTGTTCAGTATCTTGCGTATTCACCCACCATATGCCTGAACCGATGGCAATAAGCAAAATAATGAAACCTTTGTATGAAATATTGATTGTCATTGAGTACCCTCCCACAGAGCCCACAGTAACATACTCTAGCCCAGCATGGCTAAAAACAAAAGTCTTCCTTCGTACTTACAACTGATTAGCCACTATGGAAGTCATTCCACTGCATAACGCACCGACAAAGTATGTGTATCACCAGCAGCTAGGGTTAGCGTATTATCTGCAGCATTGCCGCTTTCCACACAAAGCATGTTTAAATACGCATCATCTGCACCCAAGTCGCCCATAGCCATGCATTTATCCAACCACGGATTCCACACAATGCTTGATTGGCTGCCTTTTTTAACTATATAAATACTGCGTTGCAAAGTTTTATCTTGGATGACTACATCATCACTTTGGTCAATATAAATTCTATCCACTTCTTCTGTAAAACGCACTGCGCCTTGTTGCGATTTGCGATGGTAAGCCTCTAGTTTATCAAGATAGATACAACCATCCAAACCTTGAACTTCAACATCGCGCACATCTTGTACATAAAAGTAAGTATGCAGTGCTTCGCTAATTGGGATGGGAACAGGGCTTTGGTTGTGGGTCGTAAGTTCAATATTTAAAGTACGACCAAAAACCACTTTGATTTCAACAGGTGTATCATAGTCCCATTGCTCGGTTCGCGTATCTGACAAACGCATCACCACTTCAATGTCACCATCAGGTAATTCATCCGTGCTCACCAGCTCCCAACCTGCGGTTCGTGCAAAACCATGGGCGGCATAGGCAGGCTCTGTTTCATGGTCACCAAACCATGGCCAACAAATGGGGATACCCCCACGAATAGACTTGCCCTTCTCCAACTTGGCATCAGGAGACAACCACAGCACAGGTTTTTCACCTTTGGGTTGCCAAGTCATCACATGTGCCCCTTGCACTGCCATACTTGCTGAACAAAGTGCTGTATCAATCTCTAGAATAAACAAGCCTTGTTCAGATTCTCGAATACGGATGTGCGTATCATTTATACATTGTTGTAAGGCTTGCAAAGATTGAGCCATCATGACTCCTCGTGTTGGCTGGGATATAGTGCGGCAAGGGTATTTTCCTGTTTATTTTTGCTTGTCTTATCACCATGCAAAGATGAAATAACACCCCATACATTTTGACCCGACCACTCACTTGCTTCGGATGAGGCATACAAATACCTCTCCAAATCTGCAATGGCATCATCCAATGCCTTAGACTTACCCTTAAGTTGAGCCAAATACTGAATACTTTCATCCTTAAAGTATGCGGCTCCCCATTGCGGCAACAGCTCCAGTGTTTTTCTCGCATCATTGCGCTGACAGGCTTGTTTGAGTGCTTTTTCTACACTTGAAAGTTTGGCAGACACATTGGGTTCACGTATTTGTTGCTTGAGTGTGCTTCGCTTACGTGTTGCTGCCCACCATAACCACAAGGTCACAAGCCATAAAACTGCCAATACCCATGCTACCCATTGCCAAAAAGGTGATGCTTTGATTGAAACTTGCTCTGGCATTGCTGCGGGTGCTGCATTAGGCGCAACTGGCTTAGTTTGTGTAGCAACAGGTGGTTGCGCTGCCCCTTGTCCTAAATTTCCCCCTTGCACTCCCCCTTGCTGTTGGATTGCTGGCAACACCTCAATCTCGCGCCCTGCAATGATGGCATGTTGCAAGGTTTGGGTTTGTGTATTCCACCATGTCACTCGAATTTCTGGCAGCCATAATTTACCTGCTCGGGTTGGCATCATGGCAACTTTTTCACGACGAATACCAAGAATATTCCCATTTTTCACCTGTATATCCAATTCAGGTTTATCTGGATAAAGTTTAAACCCTGCAATTGTTTTGCCTTCCAATAAGCTGGGTAGCTGCGCTGCAGTCAAACCCTCTGCCTGCAACGCAATCACCCGTGTAAATGGCTCGCCCACCCGATAAGTTGGCATGGCATCATCCAACCATTGCTCTTGTAAGGTTAGTGATTTGGCTGGCAACCACACTCCACCTTTCCATGCGCTAGGTTTGGCTTGCACATGCAAGGTCAATGGCTCACTACGCAAACGAATCGAACGCCCTTGGCTAAACATGCTTCTGCTATTGTTGATGACTGCATCAAGCTGTATCGCAGGAATGGTCAAATCACCTGCTT
>JALSZC010000069.1 GCA_027059605.1 Ghiorsea sp.
TGCTCTGTAACAATGTTCGTATTTTCTTTTTTCTCACCGCGGAGACGCGGAGATGCGGAGGTTCGCAGAGGATTATCTTGTTCATTAAAATTCATAACTTTTCGCCTTATTCCTTGCTTAAGTGTTCTTTCATTAAAGTTAATAAGCAACCCTAAACTACATTGTGTAAGCTTCATATAAGTCAGTAGTTGCGCTTCATGAATAGGCAGCAACTTATCCACTGCTTTAATCTCAACCACCACTTTGCCTTCTATCAATAAGTCCAAACGAAAGTCTTCTTTGACCCGCTTTCCTTTATAGTAAATGGGTAATTGTTTTTGCTGCTCCACATCAAGTCCATAGTTTCTCAATTCTTCCACGAGACACGCTTCATAGACAGACTCTAGCAATCCCGCACCCAACTGTTTATGAACCTCGATAGAAGCTCCAATAATCATGCCTGAAATATCATTCAAGTTTTGCTCTGTGTTACTCTGCACCTCTGCGCCTCTGCGGTAAAATAATTAATGATGGTGATGATGACCAAAGCCATGTTCTTCTGAAAAGTCACGGTATTTGCAGCCATCACATTCCAGCATTTTGGGCTCATCTCTATCAACACCTTGTGCTTCTGCCACTCGCTCATCCAACATTTCATAGATTGCATCATCAAAGCCGATATATTTGCCCAAACCAAATGCAACCGTGGGATACTGCTGTTCTAGTCGCGCAACTTGTCTTGAAATGCGCTCAATCAATACGCCTGTGTAAAGGTAGTAGGGAAGTACAATGACCTGTTTCATGCCACAAGCCACTTGCCGCTGCGCCATAGTCTCCACTTTAGGAAAAGTGATGCCTGTAAATGCTAAATCTACCATCTCATGTTCAGTTTCTTCAAACAACCAACGCGCCATTTTGGCAATTTCGCCATTGGCAACTTTATCCGATGAACCGCGCGCCAACAAAATTACACCCGTATTTTTTGCATCGGGTGCATCCAAAGCCAACATCGCTTTGGATAATTCAGATTTTAACGCTTGCAGTACTTTTGTGCCTGCGCCCAAATGCTTGGCCATAATAAATTCAACATCAGGATGATGTTCGCGTGCATGCGCTATGTGGTGAGGAATTTCCATTTTTACATGCCCTGCTGCCCCTAAAATCAAAGGCACAACAATCACACGCTTCGAACCCTTGGCTGCACTGCTAAGCCCTTCATCAAGCAACACATCAGCAAACTCAATAAAGCATACTTCAATGCGGTCATCGGGGCGACGCTTGCGCCATTCTGCTGCAAACTGCTCAATTTCTTTGTTACCACTTGGTTCGCGTGATCCGTGACCCACCAATAAAATTGTATCTTTCATATCTTCACCACAGAGTCACAGAGACACAGAGGCAACAACATTAAGATGAATAAGGGATAAATCATTATACAAAACTCTGTGCCTCCGTGCCTCTGTGGTTATTTTTTATCTGCCTTACGAAAGCGATGCGTAAATCCTGCATCGTAAAGCTTAGATTTCTTCAATGTTTCCCAATCTCTTGCGCCCAGTGTTGGGCTAACTACAATCATAGCTTGAGATGCGATTTTTTCATCCCTGCATTTTTCACGGATATTCGCAATCGTGCCGCGCACAATCTTTTCTTCACCCGGCCATGATGCCTTTTGCACTACCAACACCTTATCATCATCATGCCAGCCCGCAGCCAACAACTCCTCGCGCACTTTGTTGAGCAATGTAATGGATAAAAATAGGCACATGGTAGTTTTATGTTGGGCAAGCTCACGCAACGATTCTCCATCAGGCATGGGCGTGCGCCCTTCCACACGGGTCAGAATCACGGTCTGTGTGACTTCAGGCAGCGTTAAACTTTCGCTTGCCGCAGCCATAGATGCAAAGGCAGAAGACACCCCCGGCACCACCGCTGATTCTATACCTGCCGCATCCAAAGGTTGTAGCATTTCAATCAATGCACCATACAAGCCAGGGTCGCCTGTTTGCAAGCGAATCACCGTCTCATGTTTGGCTGCCATTTCAATCAACCAAGATGTAATGTCTTCTAAGGTCATACCTTTGGAATCAGCAATTTCACAGCCTTCACTTGCCCAAAGCGTACACGCCTCAGACACCAGCGAACCCGCATACAAAATCGCACCCGCCTCACGCAAAAGACGCTGACCCTTCACGGTAATCAACTCAGGATCACCAGGACCAGCGCCAACAAACCATACTTTTCCTAGTGCCATGTGAAACGCCTAAAAATTAAGCTCTACCTTGCGCAACAGCAAAACATGTTTGCACCCAACGTTTATCACCATGTTTATTGAGTAAACGGATGGTTGCATAGGTAAAGATAGGCTCGCAAGCTACCAAGGCTAAATATGATGCTGCAAATGTTGCCCATGCTGAAATGGGTGTTGCCACTTCGCCAATCACCAGCCAAAAACCCACCATCAAGGTTACACCCGAATAATAAGCCGCATCAATTTTTAAGATTTGAGACCATTTGATGTCTGCACCTTGTGCAATCAATCGTTTGCCTAGGGTGTAATGTACAGCAATCAATGGCACAATCAGCGACAATGAGTTGACTGCCAAGTGTGGTAAGTCTTGTGGCTCAAACAATATGCCTTGCAACAGCAGGCCAATGGCAAAACCAAATAATGTTGGCGTAAAACCAAGTGTTAAATACATAGCCATCGCACCGACAAAGTGAAGCTCACTTGGCCCAACAGCCATGTGAAAGCTTTGCATAAAAATACTGAAGAAAATCGCTGCCAGCCCTGTGCGCAATATATCCAATGGTTTTTTAATCAAATCTTTGGCGTAATAAACCAATACTCCTGTTGCAACCACATTGGCTACCATCACCTTAGCTGGTGCTACATATCCTACTTCTACATGCATATCATACTCCTGATATTTTTAATATTTACTAATATTTGCGGGACTTTCAAGTGTTGTGTCTTTGCCAACCCCAAACCATGCCAATTAAGAATGGAATCATCATCAAAAGAAAAGATGACCATTTGCGGCCATTGCTTGGGCGAATGGCTTCCGCAGCACCCTCCAAACCCAAGTGATAAACTTTGCCATCAATCACGGCACGCACTTGCAATTGATAGTCTGTACCGTCTGGAGGGCTGTATTTTAGGTTGATTACTCCATCATTAGCTACACCTTCGATATGCAATACAGCAACACCACTTTCTAAATGCACAAAATCCAATGCATAAGCTGCGCGTTGCACAGGCTTTCCTGCTTTACTGAGCTGCAAGCGCCAGTCCATGGGTGTGCGGTTGGCTTGCCCTGTTGGTGCTTTACCTTGCAACCAAGTCAATGAAATATCATCCACTTCATTGGCAAAGGTTACACCTTGCATCTCACCGCCCATACCATGCGCCATAACAGATTGCGGTTGTGCAAAGCCACTGGCCGTCACCACCAAACAAATCATCGCCAAACCGCGCAAGCGAGAGCCACTTAACAAACCAGCCAACAATAAAAAGATGAACAATAATACATCATTGGTATATTTTGATAATGGTGTTTGCACTGTAAAATCAATCACTTCATTGTGATCAGGATGAATGGTATGCTGCACTGTGATGCGATATTTCCCCTCATCAGCAAACTGCTCTGCCAAACGAATAATGCCATCATCACTATGCACCAGCATATCCAAGACTGTGCCGGGCGTTTGATATTCAACAAACAACAAAGGCGCTTTGGATTCCAACTTTTCAATGGTGATATGGTAATCACCTTCTGCGCTCATATCCGTTGCAAAATATGCCATTTCGTGGGCAATCGGAGCTTCAGGTGCCCAGTGTTCACCTGGCCCTTCATAACCATTATAATATTTCACAAATCCAAAGCCACTGGCAATCACCAAGCCTGCCAGCACTAATGGCAGCATCCACGATAATTTCGTCATGTTAATCCCCTTATCAGTCGATTAATGACACTGAACGATAGTGGTTGAATGGCGTACCGGATGCATACCATCATGAACATCTTCAATGGATGCGAAGAATACAGTATATAATACCAAAGGAACCCATGATATCCATAATGCCCTTTCTAACCAAAGCATCACTGAAGATTGACTAGCTGCTTGTTGTCCTGCTGTTGCTGTTATACCCATTTCTTACTCCTGTTTAATATATACTTTTACTTAAAACTCTACGCCCTGCTGGGCTTTGATACC
>JALSZC010000070.1 GCA_027059605.1 Ghiorsea sp.
CCCAACGGCGTAATGTTTCTTTGGAAACACTCAATATATCAGCGACTTGAGCGATTGAATAATAGTCTTTGTTTGATGTTTCCATATTGTAAACCTTAGTCATGGTTACCAACAATATGGCTTGCTAGGGCAATGTCAAACCTTAGTTATGGTTACTCATTTTTTGTATTAATTCACTTTCAGATAATTCACGAATAACTTCTTGAAACTCACTGCTATAATCAGCTTCAATCGCAACAGAACCAATAGCACCAATTAAATCTTGATAGAAATGCTTATCACCTGTAAGTCTATGCCAAAAATCTTGTCCAATATGCACAGGAAAATCATACTGCGATGTAATGCGTTTATAATGGCTGCTTAATTGCTCGGGTTCACCATAAATAATACCTACAATCATATCTTCACGGTTAATCCGCTGATTATTGGTTCGTGCCAGGTTAATCACACCTTTAAAATGTCCCGCAATGCTTTCAACATCATCTTTATTTATAGTGTTTGGACCTGATTTGAGTTGGCAGTATTTTTTATAGCCATCTATTTGGTCAGTAAATTCAATATCTATACCATTGGTTGTACTGCCAAACGCACCAAGTACATCATTGGTAAACTGTTGAATTCCGTTGCCAAAAGTAGTTGAAATAGAAGTGCCTAAAACACGAGGGAATAATAAAGCCTTCGCGATGCTTTCAGGTTTTGAGTTGCCAGTAAGGAAATTTGCAAGATAAACAGCCGTAAATGGATTAATATTGAATTCTTTAGGGTCGGTGAGCTTCTCTGTATTCGTGATATGGTTTTGCGCAACCGTTTCACGAAACCATTGCTTTGCCCTTTCCAGTATTTCCTGTTTATTCAAACCACTCTCCCAACCAACTCATTTCAGCTAGACTCTTCCATAGATAAACTATCCAAAAGAGCAGGGATAAATTCTGCCAATTCAGCTGACATAATTGAAAAATCAGCATCAAATTGTGCCACTTCATCCCCTCCTGCATCAAAGCCTTCGATAAGTTCGGTATTATAACGAATACGATGTATAGAAAGGTCATGGTGCAACACAAATGAAAGCCTATCTTGCCAGTTCATGGCTAGGCGATATACACGTTTACCTGCATTGACATGAGCTTGGATTTCTTCGGATGATAAATCAACATGCTTACAGCGAATAACACTGGTTTGTTCACCTACAGAGCGTAATTCCACTTCATCTTCAATATCAAAACCATTGGAAATGTTTTGATGGTTTACCAACCATTTTGTCATCATCACTTCTGGAGACATGGCTGATTGTGGCAACACTACATTCAGCGTACCTAGGGTTTTGCGAAGCAACATAATCAATTCTTCGGCTTTTTTTGCGCTTGCAGCATTGATGATTAGCCACGAATTTTTAGGGTCTATGTACGCAAAGGTATGACTTGCCTTCACAAAGGCTTTAGGCAAAAGCTCTTGAAGAATATGCTCTTTAATATCCATTTTTTCTTTTCTGCTTACAGGTCTTCCCTGCTCTTGCTCAATTTGAAAGACCTTCTCGCCCATGCGTTCACGGATGATTGAAGCGGGTAAAACTTTATCTTCTCGGCGCAAGCAAAACATTAACTTACCATTTGTTTCATGCACCAATGTATGACCGTCTAAGCCCAATGGTTCAGTCCAGCCTTCGCAAGCCTGTTCCATCATGCCGCAGCTACGCGCCTTACGCTTTTTCAAGGCTTCATGAAGCTCTAAACCAGTCATCTTAAAACTTTCTTCAAAATTGTATAAATGAATATTTTTAAAAAACATAATCAGTCCTTAACGTTATTGTTTATGACTAATGGTTTGAAGCATTACATTTGTAATTTGGATAAAAGCGATTGCTGCTGATACACCAAGAAAAAGCCATATATAACCATACCAAACTTGCTCATGAAGTCCAAAGAAGCCAACAAGAGATATAATACAAAAAGAAAAACTTAGCCAAATAGCTTGCCTTAAATAAGAAACAAGTTGAGTAATATACGATGTATCTCTAAGTCTTTGCATAACAGGAGAATCTAAAGTCATTAAAATTGCCTTAGATGTCGCTAGAAAACCAGTTAAAATTGCACCAATTGTTAAAGATGATGCCAAAATAGAAGTTTCTTTGGGCATATGTACATCAAGGATTTTCCAAATCAAGAGCGCCGCTAACGCTATAATATATGGTAAGTATTTTTCAACGGTTAGGTTATTCATACAAACCGATTACGCCACCCTGCTAGTGCGACCTCTAATGCTTGGTAACGATTAGCTCTAGGTAGCCTTCTATCATTACCTAATTCAATATCAAATGTACGAAGTAACCTTTGCCCAATAAGGTCTAAAACTTGAAGTCTTCCATCTAACCCTTCAATTCCAACTTCTAATTTTGAAACAGCATCAGGGTCATCTTCGGCTTTACGCTTTAGTGATGCCAAAATTCCATCTGTAAGTTGACTAAGCCGGCTAGTTCGCGCTCTACTAACAGATATATTAAGCTCTAATCTTGCGGAATTAGTATCTTGCCCCATTTTAATGGCGGATGCTAGCGGTGTACCTCGTTGAAAGTCCCCTTCATCAAACATTCTTGGGTCTATTGCAAACTTTATTCGTCTATTTGCCTGTCTATTTTCAAACTTCTGCTCTGTATCAGCATCATAAGCAGGAATAAAATCAAAATAAAAATTCCCTTGATTATTAAATGTATTAAAGAATTCTTGGATTGCTCCTATTTTTGCTCCGTAATGATTATACTGAACAATCAAATGATTGCTATTAGGGTCAAAAAGACATGCTGTTTCTTCAACAAAATCTTGGTCATCGTTAATATTTATTCCTTCAATCGGAGTTTCAAGAGAGGCTTTTCCAGGCCCACTTCCACCTCGAAAGCTTCCAAAGTCAATAGCCCATAAACCATTATCTTGCCGTTCAATATGTTCAACCCTTACTTCCCTAGCTCCAACTCCACGATGTCTATTTTCCAGTGGCGTATTACTAATTTCTGTAAGAAGATCAACCATATTTCCCTGCTGCTCATTTACCCCAAATGCATGTACTTTCATTGTTTCAGGCATACTTCTCTCCCACCCTGTTTTTACTAGTTAGCTATTCCTAATTTAAAATAGACACTACAGCAAGCAAAGCTTCTTTTAATTTGGCAGGTTCAGTGCCACCAGCCATAGCCATATCAGGTTTGCCGCCGCCTTTACCGCCGCAAATTGCTGCCACTTCACGCACGATATTGCCTGCGTTGTATGTACCCACCAAATCTTTGGTGACACCTGCAACAAGTTGTACTTTCTCACCCTTGATTTGACCAAACACGATTACACCTGATTTCAGCTTGCCCTTGGCTTTATCCATAAAATCGCGCATATCTGCCACGTCTTTGACTTCAGCGGTGAGCAATTTAACGCCATTCACATCTTTGGCTGTGCCAATCAAGTCATCCAAAATGCCTGTAGAGGCTTTGGCTTTCACCGATTGCAGCTCTTTTTCTGCATCTTTAAGCTTGGACTGCAACGAAACAACTGCATCCACTACTTCATTGGGGCGCACTTTCACTTGGCTAGCTGCTGCATTGAGCGCATCAGCATCACTTACAAATGATTCATAAGCTGCTTTGCCCGTCAACGCTTCAATACGGCGCACACCTGCGGCAATACCTGATTCGGAGACGATGCGAAAAATGCCAATATCACCTGTGCGCTGCACATGCGTGCCACCACAAAGCTCAGTGGAGAATCCAGCAGAAACCACACGCACTTCATCACCATATTTTTCGCCAAACAATGCCATCGCACCACTTGCCACCGCTTCATCTTGGGTCATGAGTTTGGTTTCCACTGTATCATTCGCCCAAATGGCTTGATTCACACGCGCTTCAATGGTTTTCTTTTCTTTATCGGACACAGGTTGATGATGGCTAAAATCAAATCTTAATCGCTCATCTGTCACCAAAGAACCTGCTTGTTTGACATGCTCGCCTAATACATCACGCAATACAGCATGCATCAAATGCGTTGCTGTATGATTTCGGGCGATAGCATCACGGCGCTCGCCTTGCACCTCAAATGCCGCCGTATCACCAACTTTGAACGAACCTTTCACCACCTTACCCACATGTACAAACAAGTCGGACAATACTTTTTTCGTATCGGTGACCATAAACTCCGCATCTTGATTGC
>JALSZC010000071.1 GCA_027059605.1 Ghiorsea sp.
TAGCGGCTATACATGCGAAACAAATCAGCGGCAAAAAGTGCAGCTTCATCACCACCTGTACCTGCACGAATTTCAAGAATCACATTCCTATCATCATTGGGGTCTTTGGGTAAAAGCAAGGTATCAAGGCGTTTTTTACTGGCTTCTAACTCTTGTTTAAGCTCAATAATTTCCATTTGTGCCATATCTTTAAGCTCTGGGTCGCAGTCAGCTTCTGCCATCATCTCTTGATTGTCTTTGATTTGCTGCTCAACAGCCAAATAATGTTCAGCTTCATCAGCTACTGGTTCAATCGCTGAATACTCTTTGGAAATCTTAGTGTACTTATTGGTGTCTGATGTGATTTCAGGGTCTGCCATCATTACAGACAAGTCTTCTTTCTTTCTTAAAATCTCATCCAGACGCGTGTTCATCGGACTCCCGAGGTTTATCTTTTTTATGCGTATCCGTGATCGGCTCTGCAGCAAATAAACGGCTTGCGGCTCCCATCAATAAATCACCTTCAATATCATCAGGCAATGTTTTAAGCGTTTGCATGGTTGGGTGTACAAAGCGTTTCATCAATGCCTTGCTTAATCGTTCAACTGCTGCTTCTTGCTCTGGGCTCAAATCTTTAAGGTAACGTTTTGCCTTTTCGATTTCTTCAAGCCTAGCTTTTTCAACTTGTTGCTGAATACCACGAATCAAAGGCACTGACTCCAGTGATTTTAGCCATGATGAAAATGCCACGGCTTCTTCTTCTAACAATACCTTAGCTTGTTCTGCTTCTCTTTCTCTGTTCTTCTGGTTGCCTTGCACCACCTGTTGCAAGTCATCAATATCATAGACATAAGCACCCGCAATATCAGCAATACGCGGGTCTATATCTCGCGGTACAGCAATATCGACTAAAAACATGGGCTGCCCACCCCGTTTTTTCATAGCAGGTTTCACATCTTCAGGTAAAAGCACATAAGTTGATGCACCTGTTCCCGAAATCACAATATCTGCCCTATCCATGTATTGCGGCAACTCATCCATAGTTAAAGCATGACCTTCAAACTCAAGTGCCAACTTACGAGCTCGCTCTAAAGTGCGGTTGGCAACCAAAATTTCAGTGCAACCATTGGCTTTAAGGTGTGTTGCAGCCAACTCTGCCATTTCACCTGCGCCCACTAACAATACTGTTTTACCTGATAAATCACCAAAAATACGTTTGGCTAGCTCTACAGCACATGATGAAATATTCACAGCTTGTCTGCCAATCGACGTTTCACTTCGCGCACGCTTAGCCGCGGCAAAAGTCGATTGGTATAAGCGGTGTAAAATATGCCCTGCCGTTTTCGCCTCCAATGCCAATTCATAGGATGCTTTCACCTGACCCAAAATTTGTGGTTCACCCAAAACCAATGAATCCAAGCCTGAGGCTACAGAAAACAGGTGGCGAATCGCTGCATCTGTGGTATGTGCATACAAATGCTCAATCACATCGGATAATGGCATCCCTGCTTTTTTGGCAAACCATTCATGAGCAACAGCAATGGCAGCATCGGGGTCATGCGTAACTAAAGTCATCTCCACACGGTTACATGTGGATAACAAAGCCGCTTCACGAATAGCAGGATTGGCAATTTTACAACGCAGAATGTCTTTAATATCTGCTTCAGGCACAGCCAAACGCTCACGCAGTTCAACAGGTGCAGTCTTATAATTTAAGCCAATATGACAGATTCTCATGCGGCGAACCTATGCATAGGTTGCTTGCTGTCCATCTTCAATCAAACTTAAGGGCAAGATACTTTGTTCACGGCTGGTTGGCTCACACAAGCTCGCCAAAAGGTCCAACCTACCCTTTTCATCCAATTTTACAGACAAATGCACATAGGGATTCGGCATATATTGATATATAGTATCAGGTAAAGATTCACCCTGCATCAAAAACACTCCCACGCAGATAACACCATCTTTTTGCCAATCTTGCAGTGCAGATTCTACTTGTTTGATTGATGTCAAACTTCTCACTATATCGAGTGTATATGCTTGCTCTGTTTCACTTCCAAGCAGCCCAAAGAATGCTTGCCCCTCTTGCTGTATCAGTGCTTGATGTAATATCAATTGGAATACAGAACGGCGAATATAATATGTAGGTATTGATGATAATGTGCTCATAGAAAGCCAAGCATGATGCTTTACCTTACCTTATGTCAAACCCAATATATACAAGGCTTAGAGTGCGTCATTCTGCCACAGTTAAACTTGACGAACAAACCTGCCTTTATTAGTAACCGCAATCCTGCTAGCCTACAATGAATAGGAGACTGTGTTTGTGAGTCATTTTTCAATTATGTTGGTGCCTGATACGGGGCAAACCAAAACATACCGTTTAAGCAAGATGAGGTTGCGCCTCGTAATCTTGTCCGCTCTCCTATTGCTTTCTTTTGGCTTTTTAGGTGTTTACGGTCTTTTTTCCAACTATAAGCTTCGTGATGACCTCATATTATCACAAACAACTATACAAAAAGAACGCCAACGATTTGCCCAATTAAAATCTGACTTTGAAGCACAATTAAAAGAAGAAGAAGATAAAATGGCAGTCTATGCACGCTCTTTAGGGCAGATGCAAGCTCGCCTATCTCGGTTGGACTCCTTAGGCAAACGCCTGGTTGAGGCATCCCCTGCATTGGCAAAGTCTGAATTTAATTTTGATGTACAACCAGCTTTTGGTGGTCCACGCATCCCCGATGAAAATCATACAGCAGATATCCAACTCTTTGATCAAGTAAAATATATTGATGCGCAAATATCATCACTCAACACACAACTCATAGCAGTTGATTATATATTGCAAGATAATATTGACGAAAAAAATGCTCGACCACATACATGGCCAAGCGAAGGTGGTTGGTTAAGTTCACATTTTGGTTTACGCACAGATCCATTTACCGCTAAAAAGGCCATGCACCGAGGCATTGATATTGCTAACCGCTTGGGTGCACCCGTATTGGCAGGCAGCCGAGGCATTGTTGTCTATGCAGGTAAAATGAAAGATTATGGCTATCTTGTAGAAGTTGAGCATGGTTATGGCTACCGCACCCGTTATGGGCACATGTCAGCCATTACTGTTAGCGTAGGTGATGTTGTCGAGGCAGGACAAATGGTGGGTCGTGTTGGTTCATCAGGGCGTTCTACAGGGCCACATCTTCATTATGAAGTGCGTCGCAATAGCCAAGCATTAAATCCAGAGAAGTTTCTTCCCAGAAGCTAAAACAAACACACATATAAACCTACAAAGTCCTAATATAGCAAGCTTAGTCTATAAGCACGCATAAAAAAAGGTGTCAGCTTTTCAACTGACACCTTTTTTAAATAGGACTTAAACTTAAAGTGTGGGTTATGCTGCTTTTACAACTTTACCTGAACGTAAGCAGCTTGAACATACACGCATTTTCTTCGTGTTGCTACCAACAACTGCACGAACATTGTGCAAGTTTGGTAGAAAACGACGACGAGTCGTATTATGAGCATGACTCACATTATTGCCACTCATAGGGCCTTTATCACAAATTTCACAACGCTTTGCCATGATAAACCTCCAGTAAAACCGAGCCGCACTTTAATCGGGCTTTGCAAGATTACAAGCACTAAATTTCATTTGCTAGATATGATAGACGCACAGCATCACAAACGGCAATATATCGCCATGTTTGGAATACAACGCGCCATCATACTTGCTGCGGGCAAAGGCACACGTTTAAAAAGCTTTACGCAACACAAGCCCAAAGCTTTAATGCTTATCGCAGGTGAGCCTGCCATTGCCCGTGTTATTCGCCATTTGGTCAGCAATGGCATTCACGATATAGCCATTAATGTTCACCACCATGCAAGGCAAATTCAAGAATATATAGGTTATGGCGAAAAGTTTAATGCCAATATATATTATTCTTATGAAGACCAGCTTCTCGATTCAGGTGGCGGCGCACGCACTGCACTTGATTTGTTACCCTCTGGTGAAACGGTTTTGATTCACAATGCTGATATTATGGCACATATCAACATACAAGACCTCGAACAAGCTTGTCCTAAACAAGGCTGCGCCTTGGCACTTGTCCCCAACCCAAGACACAACACTCAAGGTGATTTCTCATTGCACAATGGTCTGGTTTCAACAGAACAACCCACACCCTACACCTTTTCAGGC
>JALSZC010000072.1 GCA_027059605.1 Ghiorsea sp.
ATATCCACGCCCAACAATGCAGCCAATGCCAACGCCGTTAAATACAATACCACAGCAAAGCGCCCAATTTGCAACAACACATACGCCACCCCCATATAAAGCCTTGCCCAAAGTGAAAAACGATTTTCCAAATATTCATAAGCCGTGGTTTGCACATGATTGCGATACAAAGGAATAAACCACTTGGCAGCAATCCAAATGGCAATCGGCAAGGTCAAAGAAAACACAAATGGTCGCCAATCTGAGGCATACGATTTGCCAGGGTTGGCAAGAAAGCTGATGCTACTCAAATACGTTGCCATCAACGACAAACCAATCGCCCAACCGGGAATCAATTTACCTGCCAAGGTAAACCCTTTCATATCCCCGCTACGCTTGACAAACCACGCGCCAAACGCAGTTGTGCCCACGATATAAATTACGATAATTGTTAAATCAATAGGTGATATACTGCCTTGCATGCTTCCTCCTTCCTTTTGACAACTTGAGAAAGCTTAGTTTGATTTTTGTTTACCTAAAGCAAGAAACTGCAATACAAAGCCTATGGTAAACAACACGAAAGCAATAGCGGCATAAAACCACCATGGTAATTGTTCTGGTTGCAGCACTTCAATATCAAGTAAAATACCAATTACCCAAACCACAAAAAGTATCTTTCCCAATGATGAAATATATTTTCCAGCTTTAAACATTTTACACCCTCCTTATTTGAAAAATTAAAAAACTCAACGGTTACCCCTTGAGGAAAACTTAGCAAACTAAATGATTTTCAACTGTCAATCACCGCTCTAACAACATCAAAAAGCCCACTCTCCGCAATAGCCTTTTGCTCAAGCACCCAAAGCGGTTTATTACTGTCCCAAAGCGGCAAAAGCTTAACCGCATCTTTACCTGTGGTGACTATGGTTTTATTGCCTCTTAAAAGTTTAGCCACATCTTCTTTTGTATAGGCATGATGGTCATCAAAGATATGATGCTCTTGAACTTCAAAACCTAAACTTTCCAAACCGTTACGCACACGCCGAGGTCTGGCAATGGAAGTCACAAGCTCCACATCACCTGTTTCTAGCGGTGTTAAGCACACACCATTCCAATCGCTTAAACCTGCGATCACCGCTTGCCAACCCCACTCTTTAGCTTGGGTTAAATGTGTAAAATCACCCTGCCCTGTGCGCACAATGATATGAGCACGAGAAAGTGCTGAAATAGGTTCTCTTAATGGCCCTGCAGGCAATAAACACCCATTACCCACCCCTTCTTTGGGAATCAACACAATATCACATACTCTGTGCAACTGCCGATATTGAAAACCATCATCCAAAATCAACACATCACCATATTCCGCAGCCATTTCAGCACCCTTGATACGATCACGCCCTGCAATCACAGGGCAACCGCTCAAACGATAAAGCAATACAGCCTCATCCCCTACTTCATGTGCTTTGGAATAAGCCGATACCACATGCGGCTCTTGGTTGTTTGCCCCATCACCTCGGGATAGCAATACAGGCTTAAACCCTTGCGCTTTAAGCTCTCCTGCCAACCATACGACAAAGGGTGTTTTGCCACTTCCGCCTACGGTGATATTACCGACTGAAATCATGGGAATGGGCGGACATACTTGCGTTTGAAAGCGTTTACGCTGGTCATACTGCATCAATTTGGCATACACACGCGACAATAAACGCCAACCCATATTCGGTTTACGCCGCTTATTCCACCACATGTGTTCAAACCATTGCTGCATGGCTGCACTTTGCATTTAAGATACTCAAATGACAATACTCACCACCAAGACACAAAGACACAAAGTTGAATGAACCGCAGAGTTTTTTGTCATGCTGAGCGTAGTCGAAGCATCTTTCCGTCATAAAGATCAACATGGAAACACTTAAAGATTTCTCCACTACGGCCGAAATGACAATATAAATGAACCACGAAGCACACGAAGCGCACGAAGCGCACGAAGAAATAAAACAAGTACGCCACTATCTATACAAGCTGAACATATCCCCCTGCTATAGCTGTGCTGAGATGGTTGGCAAACACTCCTATTCGTGACCTTGAACTCACAATCCATTAAGCTTTCGCCCATGAAAGACAACACGTGGAAAAACGATATTCAAAGTCTTATCGCCAATACAAACATTGCGTTTTTAAGCACCATGGGTGAGCGCAGCCCTGAAGCATCCATGTGCCCCTATGCCATATTAAATGGTGATATTGTGCTCCACCTTTCAGGTTTGGCTAAACACACGAAAAACATTCAAAACAATACAAATGTCGGGCTGATGATTTGCACCCCCGAAACACCTGATAGCTCCCCGCTTGCTTTAGCTCGCATTAGCTTTACTGGCATCATTGAACCCGTACCCCAAGCTGAACAAGGCACTTATCACCAAGCTTATTTAAAACATATCCCCGATGCAGAGCCTTTATTCTCATTTCCTGATTTCACACTGTATCGCATCAAAGTAGATAGCGCGCATTGGGTGGGCGGCTTTGGCAAAGCGCGAAAAATACCTTTAGCAACGTGGAAATCATTATGTTAGAACTTTTACAACACGTTGAACGCATTGCCAAGGATGCAGGGCAGAATATTTTATTGCCTGCATTTGAAAGCCAGCTTGCGATGCAAACACGCAAAAGCGATGGCTCAAT
This sequence comes from Ghiorsea sp., assembly GCA_027059605.1. Taxonomy (GTDB): domain Bacteria; phylum Pseudomonadota; class Zetaproteobacteria; order Mariprofundales; family Mariprofundaceae; genus Ghiorsea. The sequence continues at coordinate 2,662 of JALSZC010000072.1, forward strand.
CGTCACTGAAACCGATGAAAAAGCACAAGCCTTTATCCAAGAAGCTTTATATGCACTTGACCCATCCATTGGCTTTTTAGGCGAGGAAATGAGCCAAGAAGAACAACTGCAAGCCTTGCATCATGGCGGTAAGTTTTGGTGTGTTGACCCACTAGACGGCACGGGGAACTTCACCACACCCATGCCCTTATTTGCCATATCTATTGCCTTGATTGCAGATGGAAAACCCGTATTAGCCTGCATTTATGACCCAGTACGTGATGAAATGTTTTCAGCCACATTGGGCAATGGTTTACGCATCAATGGTGAAAAATACACACCTATCCCTATCAACAAAACTTTAGATGACTGCATTGGTTTTGTTGATTTCAAACGTCTTAAAACACCTCTCGCCATCCAACTCGTGACTAAAAAACATTATCGAAGCCAACGCAATATCGGCACATGCGCCTTGGAATGGGCATGGCTTGCCGCAGGGCGGGCGCAATTTATTGTGCATGGTGGTCAAAAACTTTGGGATTATGCCGCAGGGTTATTGCTTGCCGAAGAAGCGGCTTGTATGGTCACTGATTTTGAGGGCAAACATCCTTTTGCACAATCACGTTTAAGCTGCCCTATTCTCGCTGCCAGCAATACGGATTTATCCCAAGCTTGGTTATCCTTGGTTGACGAAAACGCTTAACCCCCTACGCTTCAACCCGTGAAAAACGATAACCCTCTCAACCAAGCCATCAAACTGTGCACCGATGATATGAAACGCGTGAATGACTGCATTCACGACAACCTACAGTCGGACATCGCTATGATTCCCGCTATTGGTCACTATATTATTAATAGTGGTGGCAAACGCCTGCGCCCATTGTTATGTCTTTTGATTGCCAAAATGTTTGATTATCAAGGTGATAGGCATATCCCTTTATCTGTGGTTATTGAGTTTATTCATACCGCATCATTATTGCATGATGATGTGGTGGATTCATCTGATTTTAGGCGCAATACCCCTTCTGCCAATGCGGTATGGGGCAACCAAGCCAGCGTATTGGTGGGTGACTACCTATTCTCCCGCTCATTCCAAATGTTGGTGCAAGACAACGACATGGGCATGTTAAAATTGATGTCTGATGTCACCAATGCGCTGGCTGAAGGCGAAGTGTTGCAATTATCTCGAACCTTCCATTTAGAGATGACAGAAGAAGAGTGTTTAGAAGTAATTGAACGCAAAACAGCGGTATTGTTTGCAGCAGCAGCCGAAGTTGGCGCACATGTTAGCGGGCAATCTGAACAAGTGATTCAAGATATGACAGAATATGGCATGTGTTTGGGTGTTGCCTTTCAACTCATGGATGATGCTTTGGATTATTTGTCCGATGAAGAAGCTGCTGGCAAACCTGTGGGTCATGATTTGGAAGAAGGGAAAATTACCTTGCCGCTGATTCATGCCATGCAGCAAGACCCAGAACTACAAGAACGGGTACGCATTATTTC
>JALSZC010000073.1 GCA_027059605.1 Ghiorsea sp.
ACACTTGAGTATGCAGCAGGCAACACCATGTTTTATCTTGATCCACCATACAAGCCCTTGAGCGCATCTTCTAGCTTTACGGCTTATGCCAAAGATGAGTTTAATGATGATGAACAACGCAGGCTTAAAAACTTTTGTGACACTCTAACTGAACAAGATTATCCATGGATTTTAAGTAATTCAGATGTGAGCCAACTGGAAGAAAACAATTTTTTTGATGAGTTATATGATAATTACCATATCAATCGTGTGTTAGCTAAACGAGCAATTAACTCCAACTCTACGAAACGTGGCAGTATCCATGAGCTTCTTATCACCAATCAGGCTGCAACAGCTTAAATGAAGAACCTAACAAAAATATTAGAGTTAGATTCTGATGATGCACTGTTTGAATATTTTACTGATACATTAAAGCTTAAAGGCATCACCCAATGGGATTATTTTGTAAACTGGGATAAAGTATATCGTGGTATCACCCCTTATGAGAAAGAACTTAACCTATTGAATATATTGATTGGTAAAAAAGATATTTTTACCGAGCTCACAAACTTAGTTTTAGAATACCCGAAAGTTGTAAACGCAATCCCGCTTTTGTTAGCTATTCGATTCAAAACAAAGAAAGATCAAGAGTTTAATATTCTAATTGACCCTATTAATTATCAATATGATAACTTTGACCTTTCCATAAAAGAACCAAACCAAGAGGAAGCCGAGAATATTGCAGCTTTCTTTATCAATTCAGGCTTGGGAATGCTTGTGCAAGATAAAAAGGTTAAAAACCTTGTTGATTTTGCAACTGGAGTAGAAGTTGGGCTAGACAGTAATGGTCGTAAAAATCGTGGCGGTCATCAAATGGAAAACTTGGTTGAGCGATATATTCAAGAAGCCTGCACTGAATTTGGTTTACCCTACCTTAAAGAAGCTAATGCCAAAGCCATCAAAGATGCTTGGGGTATTGAAATCCAAGTGGATAAATCATCCCGGCGCATTGATTTCGTGATCAATAAAAATGGTAAACTCTTTTTCTTTGAAGTGAACTTTTATAATGGTGGTGGCTCAAAACTTAAATCAACCGCTACAGAATATGTGAAAATGAATGAATACTGGAACAAACAAGGTATTAAGTTTATCTGGATTACCGATGGTGCTGGATGGCTTACAACATTAAAACCTTTGAGAGAGTATTTTGATAAAGCTGAATACCTGTTAAACCTTGAGATGCTGAGAAAAAGATGTGTGGCAAGATTGTTGAATTTATGATGAAAGTATTTTATCGTATATTTAGGTAGCAGTTTTTTAGATTAAAGGGGGAAGTGTGGCCATTCGTAAAGATGATTCTATTTCAATTAACCTGTTAAATATAGAAGATTTTAACAGGAAAGCAGATATTCGAGAGTTTTTATTAAATACATGGATTCAAGAAAAGCCTGAGAGGAAATATCGTTATTTTGTTGAGACATTAGAGAATAACGACCATATATATTTAGAAAGACCAGGACAACTTAATAAGGGTTGTGACTTTGTAGTATTCCTTGAGAATAGCATTTGCTTTAAGAATGGTAATGACAAGCCACCCAAACATGAGTTCATCCTTGCAGATTTAAAGCTTAAAAAAAATGCTTTATCTGTTAAACACTACAATCAACTTTTAGAAGCTGTTAAGTCCATTTATGATTGTAAGCCATATGCTAACGCAAAAATTTATGTTCATGATTTACCTACAGTTGGGGTTGAATATGAAGCTTTATTAAAACTTCTACGGTGGTTTTTTATTGAGCAGGATATTACTTACTGGGCAAGTTCTGGGAGAAAGATGCTTTTTGATGCTTCAAAGTTACTTTAAATCCCAAGATAGGAACTTTACACTTCTCCAAGCAGATTCTTTAAATATATTGCCTAAATTCAAATTTGAGTTTGATATGATCTTTGCTGATCCGCCTTATTTTTTATCCAATAATGGATTAACCATTCAAAATGGAAAAATAAGCAGTGTGAATAAAGGCAAATGGGATAAATCTTTAGGCTTCAAAGAAATGAACAAGTTTAATCGCAAGTGGTTAAAGCTTGTGCGTGATAAAATGAAGCCCAATGCAACCATTTGGATTAGTGGTACAACACATAATATTTTCAATATCGGTCAACTTTTAACGGAATTGGATTTTAAGATTTTAAACATTATCACTTGGGAAAAGACCAATCCACCACCAAACTTTTCTTGCAGGTATTTCACCCACTCAACCGAGCAAATCATCTGGGCGAGAAAAGAAGCGAAAGTACCGCATTACTTTAATTATGAACTGATGAAAGAACTTAATGATGGCAAGCAAATGAAAGATGTATGGAAGCTTCCAGCCATAGCGAAATGGGAAAAGTCGTGTGGCAAACATCCCACACAAAAGCCCTTATCTCTTTTAACCCGAATGATTCTTGCTTCCACGCAAAAAGGTGCTTGGGTTTTAGATCCATTTGCAGGCAGTAGCACTACGGGTATTGCGGCTAACTTATTGGGTAGAAGATATTTAGGCATTGATCAAGAGGAAGAGTATTTAGAGATCAGTAAAGCAAGAAAACTTGAAATCGATAATCCTGCAACAGCGTTATTGTATAAATCAAAAATACGGGGGTTCCATACAAATAAACAATTAGAGCAATGCTTGGCTAGTGAGCCTGAGTCTGTTTATGATGCCATTTCATTGGATGAGGTGTTTTCTTGAGTTTTAGAGTATTGATGGTTGCTGATGTATCGGCGGAAAGTGTGCATGGTGGGGCAGAGCGTATGCTCTCGCATCATATTCGTGCATTGGTGGATGCAGGGCATGAAGTGACCATGCTAACACGGCAACCCACACCCGATGCGGAGATTGCGATTGAGTTGCCCCAATTTGGTATCCAAGAGTTTCGCTTCCCCTTTTCAGGGGATAAAGGTTATGCGGGTTTAAAAGAGCTGAAATCGGCTGCTAAACAATGGTGGAAACATCATCAAGATGAATTTGATGTGGTGGTGAGTGAGCAGCCCTTTGTGATGTGGGCATTGCTTGAGGCGGGGTGCAAGTTGCCGCGTTTGCAGGTATGTCATTCGTTGGCATGTGAAGAATATGAAACACGGCATGCCTTGGATATGACATGGAAGCATAAACTGGTGATTTCAGCCATGCGCAAGCTTGAATCGCAAGTGTATCGCTCAGCGCAACAGATTATGGTGTTAAGCCAATATACCCAAGATAAGTTGGAAAGATTTTTTGCTGTGCGTAACCATACCAGCATCAATCCTGGTGCGGCAGAGTCTTATCAAGGCTTGACGCTGGCTGCGCGAGAAGCTGTGCGGCAAGACTTGCACTGGGATAAACCTGTGGTGAGCACATTGCGCAACCTTGTGCCGCGAACAGGTGTGGACTTGATGATTCAAGTGGCGGCAATGGTGAAGCATCAAGGCAAGAATGTGCATTTTGTGGTGATGGGTGATGGCGCACTTCGAGATTCGTTGCAAAAATTAGCTGAGGCTTTGGATGTATTGGATATGGTTGAGTTTACAGGTTTCTTGGCTGAAGAAGATGTGCAAAAACGATTGCTGGCTAGTGATGTATTTATGGTGCCTACACGTGGTTTGGAAGGGTTTGGTCTGGTGACATTAGAAGCCAATGCTTGGGGCACGCCTGTATTGGCGACCCCGATTTCGGCGAACAAGGAGCTTGTACCTAGCATTATGCATAATCAGTTGTCAGCCAATGCATCTCCGTTGGCTATGGCGGAAAAGCTGATGTGGATGTTGGATAACCCGCTTAGTGATGGGCAACGTCAGCGCACAGCCGATGATGCTATGCGGCAATACAATTGGGCAAAACATGATGCGAACTTTTTGGAGCAGGTGAAAACATTAGCATGAAAATCTTGCATTTGATTACACGGATGGACGGTGGTGGTTCGGCGGTGAACACGCTAATCACATCACAAGAACAAGCCAAAGCTGGGCATGATGTGAGCTTGGTGTTTGGGGCGAGTGAAGAGTCTGCTATGTCTGCCATGGAGCAAACTAAGGTAGATGAAGGCATTCAACAGTTTGAAGATTTGGGTGGGCATGTGCAGGTATTGCATAGCTTAAAACGTGAAGTGGGTATGCACGACAAACAGGCAATAAAAGATATTCGG
>JALSZC010000074.1 GCA_027059605.1 Ghiorsea sp.
CGGTTTAGGATAAATCGTTTTACCCAATGCAAGCTCTGTTTTCAGAAAGCTGCGTAAGTCCTGCATATATGTTTTGCTAAACTCAGCTTGCAAACGCTGTTTCCAAGAATTTTCCAGCTTGATATGTGCACTCATAAGAATGAATAAAAGCAGTTCATGGATAATAAGTCCATATATCAATAAAACTAATATAAACCATAAGAATTATAAGCATGTATTTTTATTTCTATGCTTTATAATTGCGGTTAACTTAATTTTGAACACGATTCCTAAAGCAAGAGGTTAGCTATGAACAATGAAGCACAATATATAATTAAGGAACAACCATTCTACCAAGCACAAGGTGATGAAGTAGAGCTTTATGAAGCAGCCTATGCTGCACGCCTGCCTGTGATGGTCAAAGGACCAACAGGATGTGGCAAGTCACGCTTTATTGAATATATGGCTTGGAAGCTTGGCAAACCCTTGATTACCGTGGCTTGTAACGAAGATATGACAGCATCGGATTTGGTGGGACGTTATCTATTGGATGCCAACGGCACTCGCTGGTTGGATGGTCCATTAACTGTGGCTGCACGCATTGGTGCCATTTGTTATTTGGATGAAGTCGTGGAAGCGCGTCAAGATACAACTGTAGTGATTCACCCGCTAACCGACCACCGTCGCACCTTACCTTTGGATAAAAAGGGGGAGTTAATTGAAGCACATCCTGATTTCCAACTTGTGATTTCATATAACCCTGGTTACCAATCCTTGATGAAAGACTTGAAACAATCCACCAAACAAAGGTTTACAGGTTTTGAATTTGATTACCCATCTGAAGCGACTGAAACATCCATTGTTGAAAAAGAAACAGGTGTTGATAGCGCACTAGCAGCCAAGCTTGTCAAAGTGGGTATAGCAGCACGTAACCTTAAAGGTCACGGCTTGGACGAAGGTATTTCAACACGTTTGTTAACCTATGCTGCAACATTGATTAAAGGTGGCATTGAGCCCAAAGCCGCATGTCGCATGGCATTGGTTCGCCCAATCACGGATGATGCTGACATTCGTGTCACTTTAGATCACGCTATCGAAACTATTTTTGCCTAAGCCCCCAATATGACTGAAGTTGTAGAAGTACAAGAACGATCTGCTGAAGACTTAGCTTATTGGGAGGCATTAAACTGTCGCTTCCCCGATGCTGATAGAGTTTTTGATGAGTGCATCAAAGAAGCCAAAGCATTATTAACACCTGCGGGTGTAGATGCTTATATTGAAAATGCGCGATTCATTGGAAAAATGGGGCGTGGCGTTGAACCCTTACTTATTTATTTGGAAGAAGCACCGACTGTGGCATCCATAGTCGGTGAAAAAATATTGCCCGAAATTAAAGACTTTTGTCTATTTTTGTCGACCAATACCAACTTCAAAGCCATTGTTCCTTTCTTGCAAACCTTAGCTGCTGTAAGTAAACGCTTGCATAGCTATGAACAGCTACATCATTATTTTGATATACTCAAAGATATGTTGGAACAAACGACAGGTTCGGTGCATGGACACCATAAAACATTCCCAAGCCCTGGTTTACCCTTATTGCTTGAGCAATCACCGCGTTTACTCAAAGCACTTAGCCTTGAAGGCTATAAAAACTGGGTTGATTATGGTGTAAAGTATTATAACAAACACCCTGAACGCCAAAAAGATTATTTCAGCCTGCAATCCCCTGATGCTGTGGCTGTCATGCAACGAGAGCGTCATGGCACATTAATGGTAGATCATGAACGCCAACTTGACTTGTATTTGCGTGGATTATGGGAAGATACTGATTATTTGGTTCCATATTCATCAGCTTTTGATGAGTTGCGCAAACCCATGCCTTATTATGATAAATTAGGTATTCGTTTGCCTGATGTGTATGATGATAAGCATGGTGTATCAGGCATTGATCGCTACCGCGCCACACTAGCCCATATGGCAGCACATCGCCGTTGGAGCAGCCAGATGATTGTGGATAACTGGAGCCCTTTTCAACGGGTGGCTGTGGAAACATTTGAAGACTCTCGTGTTGATTATTTAGCCATTAAAGAATTCCCTGGCTTACGCAAGCTTTTCCTTGCTTTGCACCCTGTGCCCAAAGAAGAAGATTTAGAGATTGAAGGGGAATCTATGGTTCGCCTTAGACTTGCACTATTTTCTCGGGCTGTGCTTGACCCTGATTTCGAAGTCAAACATGATGACATCAGAGAATCCGTTAAACGTTTCTTTATTGAAATGGAAAAAGATGGTGTGTCCAGCAGTGAAAACATGGCAAGCCTTGCCCTAAGTTTTACTGCACGCACGCGTAGGCAAACAGATTTGTCACCCAAAATATACTTTGAAAATACTGAAGTAGATTACCGCGATGATAACCGTCATTTATGGATTTATATTGAACAAGGTGATGAAGAAGAAGCCACATTTGACCACCTTGAAGAACAAAGTCCTGAAGATGAAGTAAGTTCATTACCCCCCCGCCACTATCATGAGTGGGACTATAATTCACAACACTACCGCCCTGATTGGGTGAGCGTGTATGAAGCTATTCACCCCAGTGGTGATGCCAATGTGATTGATAAGATTCTTGAAAAACATGGTGCGCTTGCCAAACGCCTTAAAGCCATCCTTGATGCTCTAAAACCACAGCAAAAAGTGCGTATTCGTTATCAAGAAGAAGGTTCAGAACTTGATTTGGATGTAGCCATCCGCTCATTGATTGACTTAAAAAGTGGTTCACAACCTGATATGCGCATCAATATGAGTCATAAAAATGATGGGCGCGATATTGCAGTGATGTTGGTTTTGGATTTATCACAGTCCTTAAATGAAAAAGCCAAAGGCAGCCAACAGACCATCTTAGAGCTTTCTCAAGAGGCTGTCACATTACTCGCTTGGACCATTGAACAACTGGGTGATAAATTTGCTATTGGTGGCTTTAGCTCTAATACACGTCATGATGTCCGCTATGCACACATCAAAGGCTTTACTGAACACTTTGATACCGAAGTGAAACGCCGCTTAGCCGCCATGGAAGCCAAATACTCAACACGTATGGGGGCTGCCATGCGCCATGCTGGTCACTACTTGCAAGGACAGAAAGCAGATAAGAAATTGATGCTTGTGCTAACCGATGGTGAACCTGCAGATATTGATGTAGATGATGATCAATTGCTTATTCATGATACGCATCAAGCCGTGAAAGAATTGGCTGCTGATGGCATTTATAGCTATTGCATCAACTTAGACCCCAAAGCCGATGAATATGTAAAAGATATTTTTGGTAGTCACTACACCGTGATTGATAATGTGGACAAATTACCTGAAAAATTGCCGCAAATTTTCATGTCTCTGACCAAGTAAAATATGGATGCACGACAACGCCAGCGCATTATTGATAAACATAGTGATAGTTTTACCCGCTATGGCTACCATCCCAATGCACTGTACTGGAGTGGCCGTGACATCCAAGTATTACGCTTTAAAGTCTTAGCTGATATAGGTATTCAAGCGCATGATACAGTATTGGATGTGGGTTGTGGTTTTGGTGATTTTTATGCGTGGAGTGCTGAACATCAATGCCCTCTTGAATATACAGGTATTGATTTATCCCCTGACTTATTAGCCCATGCTAGGAAACTGCACCCACAGGCTACATTTTTTAATGGTGACTTATTTGATTTAGAAACAACAAATCAGTTTGACTGGGTCATATTATCGGGTGCTTTGAATGAACAGTTACATGATGATTCAGCCTATGCCTACAGCACTATTCGCCGTATGTACCAACTGTGCCGAAAGGGTGTTGCTTTTAATATGTTAGATGCCCGACACATTAACGCCCATGACTTACACAGCCAACAACCCACAACCATGGTGGAGTTCTGTCAAACACTGAGCAATGATGTCTCTTTATATGATACATACTTGGACAATGATTTCACCATACATATGAAAAAGGACAACTGATTGATGAGCGTTGAGGAGAATCAAACAAGCCAACAGTGGTTTGATGCTGCAAAATCTGGTGATATTCAACAGTTAAAACAAATGCTAGCTAATGGTTACAACATCAACAGTGTTGATGAAAAATGTAACAC
>JALSZC010000075.1 GCA_027059605.1 Ghiorsea sp.
TTTGAGTCTTCTTTTTTCGTGAGTATGGAAACTATGGGCTTGTTTGAATTCTGTAGTAATCAAGGTTCTTTCTTTAGCTGTAACGCGTTGATGTCTTCCTAACATGAACATTCTCCTTTATTGTTTTTTGCTCCTTGAGCAATATATTTTCTATCATAATTAAAGGTATTTTGCAATCTTTTTTTGTGTGTAGAGTTCTTTGACGGCGATTGAGCCAATTCTCAAATGTAGATTAAAGTCGGTTTCTGATTTTTCTTTGGTGGCAAGCAGTGCCATTTTACTTGGCTCAACATACGCTTTGGGAACAAGGATAGACGCGCCATCTCCTCCAAACACAAATGGGATTTCAATATCAGAGCATACATTAAGCACGGCAACAATAGACATCGCACCAATCATATTTACATCTTTATAACGACCATCTTTGATAGCTTGGGTACTGCCTTGGATGTCGGCGATAAACAAATGCCAATCAGGGTCAAAAGGAACATAGTTTTTTACATCAAAAGATGCATTAAAATCTTTGTATGAAGGAATGTCTTTCCAAAAGTTTTGACTCACTTGTTTACCTCTTCACCGTATCACTCAGCATAACTATACGAAAAAGGTTTAAAGTGCTAAGGCTCACGTTTGATACTTTGTTTTTCAAACTTTTATATCGTAGGGTATCAAGGAGAGCAGTGTATCTTTTGAGTTAAAGGTGACGGGTGATATTCTTAAGCAAAAGAGCCTGAATACTTTTGCATTCAGGCTCATTTATTCAGAGCTTTCCTTAATCAAGAATAATGGATTCCAATCGCTCCATATCATTAACTACACGCCATGTGCCTTCACCCGCAGTTACTTTCTCTTCCCACATTTGTAAGCGATCCATGTATTCACGTGGGTCAATATTATCACTGCGTAGTTTGGTAACATTTAATGCAACCACGTTAAAACCATTCAATTGTAAAGGAATGTCGCGCTTATAACCTTTTTTGAGTTCTTCTTTTAAGTCGGAGAAAATCAAAATGGTTTTTTTGCCCACGCCAGCTTCATTTAAGTATTCCACAGCTTGCAATATTCCACCTGTAATATCGGTGTAGCCACTGGATTTTACATTTTTCACAAAAGCATCAATCTTTTCTCTAAACTGACGTTTTTGGCGGTTGGCAATGCTTGGTCTGTCATCAAAAGTGACCTTGGCAACAATGTCTTTTTCACTAAAACTTGCCGTATCCACCCGTGCAACAGCGAAAGTATCGCCTGGGTTAAGTTTGGCAAGTGTAAAATTAATCAAATGTTGTGCTTTGACCAACTCTTGGGTGTAAGTGCCAGATGTGTCAAGCAGCATATATACACCTTTAGTTGTGGGTAGTTGTTTGCCGCTATCGCAGCCGATGAGCATGATGGTGGCAATACTTATAATAAATATATTTTTCATGACGATGCTCCTTTGATGGTTTGTGTGTCTAATGGGTTAAACCCATGTTTATCTTTTTTGTTTCTGCTTGGTTCAGTGCCTTTGATTTTGGACTCCAACCAAAGCGGAATAAAGATAAAAAGGTCATATACACTGGTTAACATCAGCCCAAAGTAATGGCTGCTATTGGCTAGCAAGGCAAAGGTAAATGCCAAGGTGCGAAGTATGCCCACGGCTAGCATGCCTAACACTGTTCGAGATGAATGAATGAAAGATTCCAGTGGAATAGCAACAAAAACCAAAGCAAAAGGAAGGATAAAACCCATACCCATTTGTGCAGCCGTAGTAATCCAGCGGTCAGATAAACCTGATGCAGCAGTCATTGCCTCAGCATTGTTTAACAATGATGCACGAAGAGCAGCATCATCTTGGGCAAGAATTTCACGCATATAAGCTAGTCCTGCTTCTACACTGGCAAGCATAAACAAAATGGAGAAGGTGATGAATACCATTTTAATGCGCATGCTATCTTTCATCGCACCAATGATGGGAAATAAACGTGTGATGCGTAAACTTTCCATCAGGAATAAACCCATGGCAACTTCAACCAAAATAATCACCAATGCAGCAATATTAGCCACTTTATATCCCATCATCATGCTACTACCACCAACCATTTCTTGCATAGGTCGTGCAATCAAGTTGAAGTTAATCATTGCACCACCAATGGCGATAGCCAGCACAAAGCCAGCAACAAAAAATTGGGTTAGTGATGAAGAGGACAATGTTTTTTTCGCAGTGTCCGTTTCACGAATAATTTGCTCATAGGTTTCCATTTGACGATCGACCACTTTGGCGCGATCAAGCAAGGCATTCACATCTTGGTCAACTTGTTTAAGGTCGTGATTCATAGCTCGCCAAGATGGACGCATTTTTTTAAGCAGCATGTGACGCTCTCTGCTTGATTTTCTGTATTCCTCTAGTGTTTTCTCATGATTCTTTTCCATAGAGCCATGAATACTATCTAGAATTTCACCCACCATGGGGTCGTTTTTACTGGTAGCGATATTTGCGACTGCATCCACTGCTTTGGCCCAACCTGGTGCTTCAGGTGGTACATCTGCGCTGTTTTTATAGTCTTCATCCAGCTTAGTGACAACATCATCTACTTTGCGATGAAGGGTAGGGTACTCGGCTAAATCCTGCTCTACAATGCGGTTGATACGTTCAAATTCACGCTCAATCTCATGTTCAGCAGCTTCTCGTCCTTCAGCAATAAGCACTTCCATATTACGTTGCGCAAGCCTTTGCTCAACGCCCGACAATGATTCGGATGCTTGTTGAAAAGCACTTTGAATTAATGAAGTGACAGACTTGATAATACCCCGCATGGGTTCTCTTGCGAGATAAGTGAGTGTAATCAGTATAACAAACCAGATTAACCCCGAAATTGCAGCCTTTTCAGACCATAGCAAAAATATTTCTGATAATGACATCTTAGCCTCCTTGTGCGCTGTTGGAGCCAGCGGCATCGTCTAGATATCGATATGTTCAGAGTAAGGTGCTGCGTGATATCCAAGATGTTATGAATATCACAAGTTTATCATTAAGTTCGATAAATTTATATCTAAGTAGTTATTTTAAATGCTATTTTTATAGTATTGTTTGTTTGCGTATTGGGTGTGCCAAAATGACATCAACAAGTTTAATATATTGAGGGTGCATATGTACTACTAAATACAGATTGAGATATATGGTTGGTTTTGCGCAACTATATTAATAGTCGTTATCAGTGTGTTGAGAGGGGGGCAAACAAAAAGCCTACCAACATCAAGTTGATAGGCTTTAAGAAGTCCTACTGGACCACAATCTGTGGTACCGAGAGCCGGAGTCGAACCGGCACAGTGTTGCCACCGGGGGATTTTAAGTCCCCTGCGTCTACCAGTTCCGCCATCCCGGCATGCACAATCAACGCTAGCCAAATGCTAGTGCTGAAATTGGAGGCAGGGGCGAGAATCGAACTCGCGAATAAGGGATTTGCAATCCCCCGCCGTACCACTGAGCCACCCTGCCAAACAAACTTTGTAACCTGGTAGAATTACAAAGCATTATACAAACAAAAAAAGGAGCTTGAGCCCGAAGACAATCAAACTCCTTTTACAAATGTTCAAAACTAAATTGGAGCGGGTAACCGGGCTCGAACCGGTCACCTCGACCTTGGCAAGGTCGCGCTCTACCAAATGAGCTATACCCGCGTTGAACGAGGCGAACTTTATCGCCGCGATGTGGTGCGTCAAGTATTTATTTTTATGCTAAAGATTCACTATTTAATAGATGGATTGAGGGCAGTAAAAAGGATGCTATTAAGGCTAAATATTTCAGTGCTGGAAAGCGAGTAGGGCTTCTGTTAGTTTTCGCTCCCGACATGAATCAATCAAACCAACAAACACGTTTTATTTTTGTGACTGGCGGCGTTGTATCTTCTTTGGGAAAAGGGATAGCAGCAGCCAGTCTTGCAGCATTATTTGAAGCACGGGGCTTATCTGTCACCATGCAAAAGCTAGATCCGTATATCAATGTGGATCCAGGCACGATGAGCCCATACCAACATGGCGAAGTGTTTGTAACCGATGATGGGGCAGAAACTGACCTCGATTTGGGTTATTACGAGCGTTTTACCCATGCCGATATG
>JALSZC010000076.1 GCA_027059605.1 Ghiorsea sp.
ATGGATATATGCTACGGGAGGAAGTGAAATGGCAAATGGAGTTTGGGTGATACAACGCATGATTATTTGATTTTGTGCTGGAAAGTTGCCATTCTAGGCTTATGAATAGGTTGAATTATGTACTGTGTCCCCTTAATTTGCAATAAAATGATAAAAAACATTACATTATTATTTGTGTTTACTCTTATGCCAAGCATTGCTGATGCCGACTCATCTTTGGTTGTTCGACCACAAGTTGGCTACGGATATATGGACTCTTCTAGTCCATCAAATAAAGGTAGTGTTCAGAACTTTGGATTGAGGGTGTTACTTGGTGCAGGAGAAGTTAAAAAATATGGTTTAGAAGCAACAAAGTTTCAATTAAAAAATGGCAGGAGCTTTAGCTCTCTTGGAATTGTAATAGAACAACGATTATGGGGTTGGTTCCATATGAGTATTGGAACAGTTGGGTACTTTAATTATGATACAGTTTTAAAGAATCCCGTCGGTCTAATGTCAAATCTGGGCTGGGAGCCTGTGACATATAAAAATTTCAAGCCTTTTGTTACTTATAGAAACGACCTTGTATTTGCAGAACCTAGAGCTGTTGTACATTCGTTAAGTATTGGATTTTCATTTTAAGGAAAAGGGGACGCTATGAAGTTCCCCCAATAAACTGGGCACCTAAACTTTCACAAAAAGTGGAGGCTACCCTTTTCATCTTCTTTGATAGGAAGTAAAATTGTATGAGCTAAGTGAGACATAAAAAAATGTGCCATGAATTAGGTTGTGGCGCATGAGGATTGACACGGCAGGGATTCTGAGTAGAAAGCGCAACCAATTCGCACACGCTTCTTCCGTTGTGCCCTAGAGAAATGGGGATTGGAAGCGTGGAGGAAATAATAACAATCGGAGCACATTAAAATGTCTCAATTTACTATGAAAGCACTGCTAGAAGCAGGCGTACACTTTGGTCACCAAACCCGTCGTTGGAACCCTAAAATGGCACCATATATTTTTGGTTCACGTAACGGTATCCATATCATCGACCTGCAAAAAACATTGCGTATGGCAAACGAATCTTACGATTTTATGCGTGAATTGGCTGCCGCTGGCGGACGTGTATTGTTCGTGGGCACAAAACGTCAAGCGCGTGATGCTGTAAAAGAAGAAGCAAGTCGTGCAGGTCAATACTATGTGAACCATCGCTGGTTGGGTGGTATGTTGACCAACTTCCAAACAGTACAACAATCTGTACGTAAAATGAAAGAACTAAAGCGCAAAAAAGAAGAAGGTATTTTTGACCTTATCACCAAAAAAGAAGCACTAAAATTACAAAATGACCTTGATAAGCTTGAACGCACATTGGGTGGTGTTGAAGAAATGACGCACTTGCCAGATTGCTTGTTTGTGATTGATGTGCAAAAAGAAGAATTGGCTGTGAAAGAAGCACAAAAATTGGGTATCCCAGTTGTGGCTGTTGTGGATTCAAACTGTAACCCAACAGGTATTGATTATGTTGTGCCTGGTAATGATGATGCGATTCGCGCAGTGCGTTTGTTCTGCAGTAAAATTGCAGATGCAATCATTGAAGGTACTGAAACTTTCCACTTGGAAAATGCTGAAGATGGTGCTGACATTATCGAGCAAATGGCAAACCAAGTTGAAGAAACAGTAGAAGCACCTGCGGAAGAAGTTGCTGAAACAGTGGCGGAAGAGGTGACAGAAGAAGCGGCGGAAGAAGCTGCACCTGCGGAAGAAGCAAAAGCTTAATTCAGAAAACTTAATAAAATTTATACATAGCTAGAGCGTGCCGAAAGGCGCGTCAATTGGATGGAGATAGAAATGGCAATTACAGCTGCTGACGTAAAAAAACTGCGCGAAGCAACAGGCGCAGGCATGATGGATTGTAAAAAAGCACTGACTGAAGTGGGTGGTGACTTTGATGCTGGCGTAGATTACTTGCGTAAAAAAGGTCTAGGTGCTGCAGAGAAAAAAGCAGGACGTGTTGCAGCAGAAGGTCTGGTGGCAACAAAAACCAATGGCAATGCTGCTGTTGTGTTGGAAGTAAATGCTGAAACTGATTTCGTAAGTAAAAATGAACAGTTTGTAGCATTTGTGAATAAATTGGCTGACTTTATTCTTGAAAAACGCCCTACAGATGTGGCTTCATTGTTGGCAATGGATTTTGATGCTGGTTTAACAGTTGAGCAAACATTATCGCAATTGATTGCAACCATTGGTGAGAATATGAGCGTTCGCCGTTTTCAAATTTTGGAAACCAATGGCGTGGTTGCGGGTTATATTCATGGTGCAGGTAAAATTGGCGTATTGGTTGCAGTTGAAGGTGAAGCTAATGATGAACTTGCAACGATTGCACGTAATGTTGCTATGCATGTTGCGGCCGTAAACCCTGAGTTTGTTTCTCGTGACTCTGTGACTGATGAAGCAATTGAACGGGAGCGTAAAGTGTTGACTGAGCGTGCATTGGCAAGTGGTAAACCTGAAGCAATTGTTGAGAAGATTGTTGCAGGGCAAATGAATAAGTTTTACTCAGAAAACTGCTTGTTGGATCAGGCTTTTGTGATGGATACTGATAAAACTGTTGCTAAAGCTGTGTCTGATGTTCAACCAGGTGCAAAAGTTGTTGCAGTTGCTCGCTTTGCTTTGGGTGAAGGCATTGAGAAAAAAGAAGAAGATTTTGCTGCTGAAGTTGCAGCGCAAATCAAAGGCTAATCACAAGTTAAACAATTATGGTTGCCTCGAGTTTGTTTTTGAGCAAGCTTGAGGCAGCTTAAATATTTAAGAGAGATATGTTGGTATCAAAGCTTTAAGGAGTTCGCATGGCATCAGGCACCAAATATAAACGGGTATTACTCAAACTATCTGGTGAGGTATTGATGGGGCAAAGCGGTTATGGTATTGATCCTGATACGATTAATCGTTTAGCAAGTGAACTGATTGAAGTGCGCGATAGTAAGGTGGACTTAGCTATCGTTATTGGTGGTGGCAATATATTTCGTGGTAATATGGGTACTGCTTCTGGCATGGACAGAGCAAGTGCTGATTATATGGGCATGATGGCAACGGTGATGAATGCCATTGCCTTGCAAGATGCTTTAGAACGGCAAGGCGGTCATGTTCGGGTGATTTCTGCATTGCACATTAAAGAAGTTGCAGAGCCCTATATTCGCAGGCGCGCAGTGCGTCACCTTGAAAAAGGTAGGATTCTTATTTTT
Source organism: Ghiorsea sp. (assembly GCA_027059605.1). Lineage (GTDB taxonomy): Bacteria > Pseudomonadota > Zetaproteobacteria > Mariprofundales > Mariprofundaceae > Ghiorsea. The sequence goes on from JALSZC010000076.1 coordinate 3,219, forward strand.
GCCTCAGGTACAGGCAATCCTTATTTTACAACTGATACAGCCGCCAGTTTGCGTGCAATGGAAATCAATGCAGATGTGGTGCTTAAAGGTACTAAAGTAGATGGTGTGTATACGGCTGACCCAGTCAAAGATCCATCTGCTACACGTTATGATACCCTAACATTTACTGAAGCACTAACTAAACAGTTGGGTGTAATGGATGCCACAGCCATGTCATTGTGTAGGGATAATCAAATGCCGATTGTAGTGTTTGATGTGACGACACAAGGGCAAATGTTAAAAGCTGTGATGGGTGAGTCTGTGGGTACAACAGTTCAGGAGAGTTGAGATGTTTGAAGATTTGAAAGAACGGATGAACAAAACAATTTCGGCACTAAAGAATGAGTTGGCAACCATTCGTACAGGTCGGGCAAATGCTAACTTATTGGATCATGTACGTGTTCCTTATTATGGTTCAGATGTGCCAGTAAGCCAAGTGGGAAGTATCTCTGTACCTGAACCACGTATTTTAATGATTACACCTTGGGAAAAGGCTGTATTAAAAGACTTGGAAAAAGCATTGTTGGCTTCTGACTTGGGTCTTACACCTTCCAATGATGGTGAAGTGATTCGCTTGATTTTACCTGAACTAACTGAAGATAGGCGTAAAGAATTTGTGAAGCAAGCCAAGGCAATGGCTGAAAAGTCAAAAGTATCATTGCGCAATTTGCGCAGAGATGCCAATGAAGCCGTTAAAAAGCAGGTGAAAGAAGAAGGTTTGCCTGAAGATGAGTCCAAACGTTTGCAGGATGAGATTCAGAAAATTACAGATAGTTTTGTCAAAGAAGTGGATACTATCATTGAGAAAAAAGAACAGGATATTTTAACTGTTTAATGTCTTCTGCTAAAGGGTTGTCGCCACAACGCGTGCCCAAACATGTTGCTATTATTATGGATGGAAATGGTCGCTGGGCAAAAGCTCAGGGGTTATCTCGTCTTGAAGGGCATAAGCAGGGTGCAAAACGTCTTAGAGATGTGATTCAATGGGCAAAAGATGCAGGTGTAAGACAAGTTTCCTTGTATGCCTTTTCAACAGAAAACTGGAAGCGTCCTAAGTTGGAAATTGCAGGTTTGATGACACTTTTAGCCACCATGTTGCCTTTAGAAGTGCCAAAGATGCAAGAGAAAGGGGCTAGGCTTTTAATCTTAGGTGATATATCCAAGTTCCCATGGGTGGCACGTCGAGCTTTGAACAAGGCTGTGCAAGCTACAAAAGAGAATACAGAAATTGATGTGATTTTATGCTTGAATTATGGTGGTCAACAAGAGATTGTTGATGGCGTAAAGTCTTTTTATGCATCCTTTGATGATGAGCAAACGCGTGCCAAGGCTTTTTCTGAGCTTACCCCCGAAACACTTTATCAATTTTTAGGTAGGGATGATATTTTGCCTGTAGATTTATTGATTCGTACAGGTGGTGAAAAGCGTATCTCTAATTTCCATTTGTGGGATGCTGCTTATGCAGAACTCTATTTTACAGATACCAACTGGCCAGCATACAGCCAGCAAGATTTGACTGATGCTTTGCAAGATTTTGCCCACCGAGAACGTCGTTTTGGCAAAACCAGTGAGCAGGTTCAAGCAGGTGATATGGATGAGTGAACTTAAGAAACGAGTGATTACTGCGGCTTTCTTGATTGTGGCGGCGGTATATTGGATGTTTTATACATCAGAAGGTGTATTTAACTTGCTCACCGTAGGCTTGGGTTTATTGGCTGTTGTAGAATTACTTGCCATGCTTTCTTTGGGCGTGGGTCTGCTTTATGTTGGTACGTTGGCAATTCCTAGTTTGTTTTGGATTTGGAGCCCTGATACTATTCCCGTGTTATTCCCTTTGCTAACCCCATTGGTTCTTTGGCTGCTTATTTTCTTAGTTACACATAGGCATAATAATACACCTGAGCACTTTGCACGATTTGTATATTTACAAAGCATGAGCATGTTATTGATGTTATTTTGTTATACTTTGATTGTCGTGCATCACTTACCAGATGGGATTTTGTTTTTATCGGGTGGTTTTTTGGGCGTGTGGGCAGCAGACATTGCAGCTTATTTTACAGGAAAAGCCATGGGTAAAAATAAACTTTGCCCATCCATTAGCCCTGGTAAAAGTGTAGAAGGTTTCATGGGTGGTTTATTTTTTGGTACGCTGACAGCGGCTGTCTTTTGGGTGCAAATGTTGGCTATGCCGATGTTCACAGCACTAATGCTGGCTTTGTTGTTGGTAGTGATTTCAGTTGCTGGTGATTTGGGCGAATCAGCATTGAAACGTGCGGTGGGTGTTAAAGATAGTGGCCGCATGCTGCCAGGACATGGTGGTATTTTGGATAGGATTGATGCCTTATTGCCTTCTATTCCTTTTGTAGCCATGTTGTGGATGGTGGTATCATGAGTACACCTATGAAGTTAACCATTTTGGGTGCCACAGGCTCGATTGGTACGAGTACGATTGATGTGATGTTACGCCATCCTGAACAGTTTCAGGCTTATGCTTTGGTTGGACATAAAAATGTCACTTTAATGCAAAAACTTGCAGAACAAGTAAAACCTGCCTTTGTTGTGATGACGGATGAAGCAGCTTATCACGATTTAAAAGGTAAGCTTCCTGCTACAACAAAACTTGAATATGGCATGGATGCAGCAGAAGCTGTCGCATCCGCAGATGAAGTGGATATGGTGATGGCAGCTATGGTGGGGTCGGCAGGTTTGCCTGCAACACTGGCTGCGGTTCGTGCGGGTAAACGTGTAGGGCTTGCCAATAAAGAGTGTTTGGTGACAGCAGGTCGTATTTTTATGCAGGCGGCGAAAGATTATGGTGCAGAAGTTGTGCCTGTGGATTCTGAACATGCTGCTGTACATCAAGCATTGGCAGGTCACGATAGAGGTTCGGTCACACGCATTATTCTTACTGCGTCAGGTGGACCTTTTCGTAACCGTGACCCTGAAAGTTTAAAGCATATTACAGTTGAGGAAGCCGTTGCTCATCCGAATTGGAGTATGGGTGCAAAAATCAGTATTGATTCAGCAACCATGATGAATAAAGCATTGGAGTTGATTGAAGCCAAGTGGTTGTTTGATGCCAAAGCAGAGCAACTGTCAGCGATTATTCATCCGCAGAGTATTGTGCATGCTATGGTAGAATACAGAGATGGCTCGGTGTTGGCTCAACTTGCCATGCCAGATATGCGTTCGCCTATTGTATATGCTATGCAGGCAGAGCCACGGTTAGAGAGTGGTATTCCATGGTTAGAACTGGCACAAACACAGCCTTTAGAATTTCAAGCTGTTGATGAAATACGTTTTCCTGCTATGCGTTTGGTGAAAGCGGTGCTTTCTGGCGAAGATAGTTTAGCCATTGCTTTAAACGCTGCCAATGAAGTGGCAAATCAAGCTTTTCAAGATGGTAAACTTGGTTTTATGGACATTGTAAACACGGTTGAAAAAGTGATGGAAAGAACAACAGAGCAAGCTGTTGAAACGCTTGAACAAGTTTGGCAGCTGGATAAGCAAGCACGAATCCAAGCTAAGGAAATGATTCCCCTATGTTAGAAACTATTCACACCACATTATATTTTATTGCTGCGATTGTTATTCTTATTGGTTTTCATGAGTATGGTCATTTTATTGTTGCGCGTAAACTTGGTATTAAAGTCGAGAAGTTTTCCATTGGTTTTGGACCTTCATTATTTTCATGGCGTGGTAAAGATGGTGAAGTGGAGTATGTGATTGCGGCAATTCCGTTGGGTGGTTATGTGAAAATGTTGGGTGAAAACCCTTATGAGCAACTTGCAGAAAATGAAGAGATTATTGTTTTATCGGAAGAAGATAAAAAACGAGCATTTAATAATCAGCCTGTATGGAAACGTGCTGCTGTTGCTGTGGCAGGTCCAGCCTTCAATTTTATACTTGCTATTGTTGCTTATATGGTGGTGGCTTGGATGGGGCATCAGGTCTTACCACCAGTGGTTGGTTCGGTAAACCCTAATTCGGAGGCAGAACATCAAGGTATTTTGGTGGGTGATAGAATTGTTGCAATTGATGAAACTAAAGTGACATCATGGCAAGCATTTGAAGAAACTTTGAAGTTAAATGTTGGTGGTGAACACACCTTATCTATAGATAGGGATGGTCAATATATTGACTTGCCTATTTATTTATCACACCCTGAAAAAGATGCGTTTTTGTCTAATGTGGCAGAGGAAGTATTGGGGCTGGGCTTGGGGTTGGATATTCTTGTCCAAGAGGTGATGCCTGATTCTCCAGCGGAAAAAGCTTTGCTTCAAGCAGGAGATCAAATATTGGCGGTTAATGGTGAACCAGTGAAGTCGGTGCATGGTTTGATTGAAGTGATTGGTAAGCATGCTGGGGAAACTGTACAAATTCAAGTGCAACGCGGTAGTGCTCAGTTGCAATTGGCGGTTATACCCAAGGGGAATGAGTCAGGACGAGGTTTAATTGGAGTACGTCTGACTGCAAAACCTTGGGCAGAGCCTGAGTGGCAACGTAAAGGTGTTTGGGAAGGTGTACTGTATGGCTTCACGCGTACTTGGGAAGTTACTGTGATGACGGGCGAAATGTTTAAGCGTATGGTGAGTAGTTCTATATCTGCAGATAATTTGGGTGGTCCGATTGCTATTGCGCAAATGGCTGGTAACACGGCAGAACGTGGTTTGGTGTATTTCATTATGTTCTTGGCTTTCTTTTCAGTGAATTTAGCTATTTTAAATTTATTGCCCATTCCTGTTTTGGATGGTGGTATGTTAGTATTCTTGGCTATTGAGCAGTTGCGAGGTAAAGCCTTGAGCCCAGAAATGCAAATGCGTTTTCAAATGACAGGAATGTTACTAATTATGGCTCTGATGTTGTTTGCGTTTTACAATGACATTATGCGCTTGTTTCGAGGATAAGCATGAAAAAAAATGGGTTTAATGCACTTGTAGGTTGTGTGTTGTTGTTGTGTGCGCAGATTGCAATTGCAGAAGATATGGTGGTAGCAGTAGCTATTGAAGGCAATCACTATGTGGAAACACCAGCAGTGATGGCAAAGGTGTATAGTAAAGCTGGTTTACCATTAGATAGGCGCGTAATTAGCCAAGATATTCGCCGCTTGTTTGCAACGGGTTACTTTTCTGATGTTTATGCTGAAGGTGAGAGAGTTGATGGTGGTATTAAACTGATTTATATGGTGAAAGAAAACCCTGTTATTGCCAGTGTTTCCTTTGAAGGCAATAAGGAATTATCAAATAAAAAGTTAAGACCTAAAATGAAGATTAAACCTGGTATGATTTTGAGCCCTTTGGTGGAAAGTATTGATACCAATATGATACGCAAAGCTTATTTAGCCAAGGGCTATTATCAGGTGGATGTGCATATTGAGGCAACACCATTGGATGATGGACGCGTCGATGTAAAGGTTACCATTGATGAAGGTACAGTCACCCACATCAAAGATATTCGCTTTATTGGTAATAAGTCCTTTTCAAGTGAAAAGCTGCGAAGTGTTTTGGCTTCTTCGGTTTCAAGTTTGGGCAGCTGGTTTAGTAATAATGATGTGTTTAGCCGTAGGCGTTTTGAAGCGGATGCACAAATGATACGTATGTTTTACCAAGATGCAGGTTATTTGGATGCCAAAGTTGAATCTACGCGCTTGATGCTAACACCGAATAAAGATGGCTTTTACCTTTCTTTGAGTATTTATGAAGGTCAAGCCTTTACGGTTAGTGCAATTGAGTTAACAGGCGATATTACACCATCCAAAGAGGTTTTGATGGATGTTATAAAGCTAAAACAAGGTGAATTGTACTCGTTGACTAAGTTACGTGAGTCCATCCAAGCGATGACAGAAAAAGTGGGTGATGAAGGTTATGCTTTTGCCAACATAACACCGATGTTTCATAGGAATTTAGAAAATAATACGGTTGTTATTGAGTTTGATATTGAAAAAGGGCGTGAAGTGTATGTGGAACGCGTTGAAATCCAAGGGCATAGTAAAACTCAGGAACATGTGATTCGACGTGAGTTAAGGCAAGCCGAAGGTGAGCGTTATAGTGCGAGTAAAATCCGACGCAGTAAAGAGCGTTTACAACGGATTAGCTACCTTTCTAAAAGCAAAGTCTCTACACCTAGAGGTAAAGCTGCAAACACTGTAGATATGAAGCTAGACATTGAAGAAGGTAAAAGTGGGTCGTTTTCTGCTGGCATCAATTATTCACAGCTTTATGGTACGGGTTTTGTAGGGAAGGTTTCTGAAAATAACTTGTTTGGTACTGGCTATAAAACAAGTGTAAGCGCAGATGTTGGTGGTGCCGTCAATAATTATGATATTAGTCTGACGGATCCTTATTTCTTTGGTGAAGATGTGAGTGCTTCATTTCGAGTTTTCCAAAGTCAAACAGATATAAGAAGTATTGTTTTATATAATCAAGATAGTAAAGGTGCTTCATTTAATGTGGGTATGGCATTGAATGAATATATGCGTTATTCAGTAGGATATTATTTGACGACGAATACAATCTCAGGTGTACCCACCACATCATCATTAGCATTACGTTCGCAAGAGGGTACTTATACTACAGGTGAACTTGTACAGTCACTTTCTTATGATACGCGCAATCGAACACTGTCACCTACAGAAGGAAGCTTGTCTTCGGTATCATTGGGGTATGCTGGAGCAACTGGGGATAGAAAGTTTTATGAAACTACAGCCTCAACGCAATACTATTATCCATTAACGGATTTTTGGACATTACGAACATCCATAAAGCTAGGGCAAATTCAAGGCTATGGCGGTGAAGATGTGCCTGTTTATCGCAGATATTCATTGGGTGGCGTGGGAAGTATGCGCGGCTATAATTATTACGGTATATCAGTTGTTGATCCACAGACATTAGATATTCTTGGCGGCACGAAAAAAGCAACAGCTTCTATTGATTTACAGTTTCCTTTGCCTTATATGGAGCAAGCTGGATTTAGAGGCGCATTTTTTGTGGATGCGGGTACAGTTTGGGGTACATCTGACGTTGCTTTTGATAAGGGGGCTATTCGGGGCTCTTATGGTTTTGGTATTGAATGGAGCTCACCTGTTGGTCCAATTGCTTTAACATGGGCTACAGCGGTGAATGCGCAGCCACTGGATGATACTCGACGCTTTGAGTTTGCACTTGGTCGTGGTTTTTGAGATAGTTGCCATCTGGATTTTGTGTGAGATTGGTTTGCTTGATAAATAAAAGGTAAAAGGTGTAGTGGATTAAATGAAGAAAATTATTGCAGTATGTATTGCCATTTCTTGTTTGTGGGTAGGTCAAAGTTTTGCATCAGAGATGAAAATAGCCTATGTAGATATTAAAGTATCCATGGAAAATACCAGAGCTTATAAACAAGGCATAAAGCGTATTGAAGCTTTGCAAAACAAAAAAAGAAAGCAGCTAGATGCTAAACGCAAAAAGCTAACAGACTTAGACAAAGAGTTACAAATGCAATCCATGGCAATGACTTCTGAGCACCTTATGGAAAAACAGCAGGAGTTAGTACGTTTAAAGAAAGAGTTTGATCGTGACCTTCAAGATGCAACAGATGAATTAAAGCGTGAGAAGCGTCAATTGGATCAAAGCAATTTTGGTAAGTTTTACAGTGCAGTTAAAAAGTATGGTAAAGAACATAAGTTTGATATTATTTTACCACGGTCTGCAATTATTTATGGTAGCGAGCCATACGATATTACAGCCGATATTACAAAAATATTAGATCAAACAAAGTAGCTTCGTGAGCCCTGCCCCTCTCACGCTTGCAGAAATTGCTAACCTTCTTGATGGTGAGCTGACCTGTAATGATTCTAGCAAGCTTATTGCTGGAGTCCAAACCTTGATAAAAGCAAAGGCAAATCAAGCTTCATTTTTAAGTAATATGAAGTATAAAAATGATTTGCAGAGTACCCAAGCAGGACTTGTTTTACTGAGTTTGGATGCAGAGCTACCAGAGAAAACTTCTTTTGCCACAATCCGCTTGGATAACCCATATGTGGGCTTTACCAAGTTGCAGCGTTATTTTCATCCAGCACCTATAGCAACAGGTGTGGTTGATGAATCAGCTTGTATTCATGAAGATGCTAAGCTTGCAGAGCAAGTACAAGTTGATGCATTTGTGAGTATTGCCCAAGGTGTGTCGGTGGGTGCAGGTAGTATTATTGGTGCTGGTTGTGTATTGGAACAAGGTGTAAGCATAGGTGAAAACTGTTTATTACACCCAAGAGTTGTGCTTGCTCAAGGCACGCAACTGGGTGACCGTGTTGTGATTCAAGCAGGGGCTGTTGTAGGCTCGGATGGTTTTGGTTTTGCTTGGACAGGTTCAGAATATTTGAAAATTCCACAGGTTGGTCATGTGGTCATTGAAGATGATGTGGAAATAGGTGCCAACACGTGTATCGATCGTGGTGCTATTGGTAATACTGTTATCAAACAAGGTGCGAAGTTGGATAATCTGATTCAACTTGCACATAATGTTGAAGTTGGAGAGCATACTGTGATTGCAGGGCAAGCTGGTTTTGCAGGCTCAACAGTGATTGGCAAGGGCTGCCAATTTGGTGCACAATCAGGTGTAGCAGGTCATTTGAATTTAGTGGATGGCACAATCGTCGGGGCTAAAGCTGGTGTGATTGGGGACATCAAAGAAAAAGGTATGGTTTCAGGGTTTCCTGCTGTACCACACAGGCATTGGCTGAAAGCTTCTGCCTTGTTTGATAGGCTGCCTGCTATTTGGAATAAAATTAAGCGTTTAGGTTAAGTTTGGAGTAATACATGGCTTTTAATATTGATGAAATAATGGATAGGTTACCACATCGTTACCCCTTTTTATTGGTGGATAGGGTGTTGGAATTGACAGAGGGTGAGTCCATTAAAGCCTTAAAGAATGTTAGCATTAATGAACCTCATTTTAATGGACACTTTCCTGGTCATCCTATTATGCCAGGTGTCTTGATTGTGGAAGCCATGGCACAAGTGGGTGGTGTATTGGCATTGTCGGCGAATGATAATGGTAAAGAATATTTGATGTATTTTACGGGCATTGACGGTGTGAAATTCCGCAAACCTGTACGCCCAGGTGACCAAATTATTTTTGAAATTACAGTGCTTAGAAAGCGTGGTGCGATGTACAAGTTTAAAGGCGAAGCATTTGTGGATGGCAACTTGGTTTGCTCGGCTACTTTGATGGCATCTGTTTTTCCTAAGGACGAAGTGTGACTAAAGCTCAAGCTACAACCATTCACCCAACAGCCGTTGTCTCAGATAAGGCAAATATTGGTGAGGGCGTAAGCATAGGGCCATTTTGCACGGTGGATGAAGGTGTAACATTAGGGGCAGGCTGTGAGCTTGTCTCACATGTGTCTATTACTGGTCACACTACGATTGGTGAGCATAATACTTTTTCACCCTTTTCCAGTATTGGTGGTGTACCCCAAGATTTAAAATTCCATGATGAACCATCAGAAGTCATCATTGGTGATAACAATACATTTCGTGAGTATGTCACTGTCCATCGTGGCACAGAAGGTGGTGGTATGCTCACCAAAATTGGTGATAACAACCTTTTTCAAACTTATACCCATGTAGCTCATGATTGTCAGATTGGCAGTGGTATTGTGTTGGCATGTAGTGCGATTTTGGCAGGTCATGTTGAAGTTCATGATGGTGCGATTGTGGGTGCGATGTCTGCAGTTCATCAATTCTGCCGTATTGGTAAGAATGTGATGTTAGGTGCAACCTGTACGGTGCTTAAAGATATGCCGCCCTTTACTATTGCTGGTGGTGGTTATCACATGAGTTTGTCTGGTTTAAACACTGTGGGCTTGAAGCGTAAAGGTTTGAGTAATGATGATATTCGTGCGCTCAAAACAGCATATAAAACCATTTTTATGGGTTCAGGTTTATTAAAAGAGCGTTTGACAGAGGTTGAAGGTTTGGCTTTAAACAATGCTTATGTTGATGAATTGATAGCTTTTGTGCGTAGCAGTGAGCGAGGGGTGATGATGCATTCTAAAAAAGAGAAGGATGCCTAAGTCTAAACGTATAGGTTTGGTGGCAGGTTATGGCGCGTTTCCATTGGAACTTGCGCAAACACTGAAGAACAATGGGTACGCTGTGCATGTCGCAGCCATTCAAGAAGAAGCATCGAAGGCTATTGAAAGCATTGCCGATACTGTAGTTTGGGTATCCGTTGGGCAAATCAAGAAACTGATTAAAACCATGCAAAGCCATGATGTTACCGAGCTTATTTTTGCAGGAAAAGTGCAAAAGATTCATTTGTTTCGTAATTTTAAACCCGATTTATTGGCAGCTAAGATTTTATACCAAGCCAAAGATAAAAAAGATGATTCTTTGATGCTAGGTATTGTGGCAGCCCTTGCCGATAAAGGGATGACTGTACGTTCACAAATTGAATTTGCAGGTGATATGCTGGCAGGCGAAGGTCACTTGTTTGGTCCTTATCCAACCGAACAAATGCTTAAAGATATAAAGTTTGGATTCCCTCAAGCCAAAGCCATTGCAGGTTTAGATATTGGGCAGACTATTGTGGTTAAAGATGAAGCAGTGCTTGCTGTGGAAGCCATTGAAGGCACGGATGAAGCGATTAAACGTGGTGGAGCATTGGGTAAATCTGATGTTACGGTCATCAAAGTCGCCAAACCCAATCAAGACCCGCGCTTTGATGTGCCAGCGATGGGTGTTGGTACATTAGAAACCATGGCAGCATCAGGTTGCACAGCGATTGGAATTGAAGCAGGACAAACATTGCTGATCGAAAAGGATAAACTGGCTGAAACAGCAAAACGTCTCAATATTTCTATTGTTGGTATTTAGCCACAGATAAACACGGATATACACAGATAAAGCAGGGTGTATTCATTTGTCATTCCCACGCAGGTGGGAATCTAATTTATCTTTTCCTTCATACGCTTCGTGTGCTTCGTGGTTTAAAATATTATATTCCTCTGTGTTCTCTGTGGTTAAGTTTTTTTATGTTCATTTTTGCGCAGCCAAAAACGAACCAAAAACCTGCCCCTTAAATAGCTGTGTATTTCTTCAGTGCTTAGCAAAAGCGGGCGCAGAATAAGAGAATTCTGCTTTACCCCTTCTTTAGCTAACCACTTCAGCACAGCTATAGCAGGGGAAAAACATGTCATTCCCGCGTCACCCTAGGGAGATTAGTATAGTATTTATTTCTTCGTGTTCTCTGTGTTCTTCGTGGTGAGTATTGTCATTTCGACTGAAGCGTAGCGGAGTGGAGAAATCTTGTGAGATGCCTTTACGTCCTCCAGGGGATACTCTCTTGCTTCGCAATTCACCTAATTGGTTGGCATAACAAGATGCTTCGACTACGCTAAGCATGACAACTTAACCTCTGCATAACTTCGCGTACTCTGAGGTTCAATATTGGTGAAAAAGGCAAAGTCTGTATAGACTTGCAAGTATGACGCATCCTAAAAAAATATACCGTCTGTTGATTTCAGCAGGGGAAAGCTCTGGTGATTTGCACGCGGCTGCGGTGATTAAGCAGCTTCAAGCGCAAACGCCTGATGGTGTTTCGCTTGAAATTGCAGGCATTGCTGGGACTTTGATGCAGGAAGCAGGGTGTAAGCCTGTTCGTGATATGGCTGATTTGAATGTAATGGGTTTTGGTGATGTCATCAAAGCTTTGCCGCGAATTAAGGGCGTGGAAAAAGATATATTGCGTTTTGCAACAGAATTTAAGCCTGATGTGGTGATTTTGACTGATTTTACCAGTTTTCATTTAGGGCTTGGGCGTAAACTTCGCGCTCAAGGTTTGTTTGTGACCCATTATATTGCACCCAAACTTTGGGCTTGGGGTGCGAAGCGGATTACCAAGTTGCAACAATCACAAAACCGGCTGGCATGTATTTTCCCCTTTGAAGAACAATGGTTTAGTGAGCGTGGCATTCAAGATGTAACCTATGTGGGCAACCCCAGTGCATATGCTTGTCAGGGTGGTTGGTCTAAGGCGGAGCTTAAAAAGCGTTTGGGTTTAGCAGAAGACACGCCGCTTTTGGCTTTGTTGCCAGGTTCACGCCCCAGTGAGATAAAACAACATGTGCAGCTTTTGGCAGATACATTTGTTCGATTACAAAAACAAAAGCCAGAGCTTCAGGCTGTGGCAACGCTCGCGCCTAGTGTTAAACTTGAAGCTCTAAAGGCACTTACCGATGTTGGCGTGATGTTGTTGGGACGCACGGAAGATAACTATGCTTTAAGAGCAGATGCAGCGATTGCAGTGTCGGGTACGGCAACTTTGGAATTGGCATTATGGGATACGCCTACGGTGTTGGTTTATAAAACATCAGCATTTTCGTGGTTTATCGGGCAGCGTTTAATCAAAGGTCGATGTGTGGGGCTTGCCAATATTTTAT
>JALSZC010000077.1 GCA_027059605.1 Ghiorsea sp.
TATTGTAAAATCGATAAAAAAGTTATTGATGAAGACGAACTAGTCATCAAGGCAGCAACATTCACATAACTGGCAAGGCTTTTGCTTTACCCTCTATTACAAGTTTATATTAGAGAGGTAGGTATGAAAAGTTTATTTGAATCAATGCTGTGGAATTCACGGTATGTTGTGATGTTGGCTGTTGTGTCATCAATCGTAGGTATGCTGTTGTTATTTTTATTGTCTGCCTCAGATATGGCGCACTTAGCCTTTGATTATATTGAAATGACCTTCTTTGGTAAAGATTACCCTGATTTCCATACACGAGCAGTTAGTCATATTATTACTGCTGTTGATGATTTCTTGTTAGCTACGGTGTTATTGATTTTTGCATTGGGTCTTTATGAGTTATTTATTGATAAGATAGCAGTTGCACATGGTGATAAAACCTCGAGTAATATTTTAGTAATTAATACGCTTGATGATTTAAAAGATCGCTTGGGTAAAGTCATTTTGATGATTTTGATAGTTGCCTTCTTTAAAAATGTACTGCATGTGACCTTTGATGACCCTTTAAATATATTATATATGGGTGCTGGTATTTTAATGGTCTCGTTGGCGAGTTATTTTAGTCATAAGTCAAGTGTAAAACATTAGATTTTATGGACAAAGAGTTTAAGCACATCTTATTGAAGAAGGTGCTGGATGCATTGTTGCTAGCAGTTACCGTGGTTGCAGTGGGTGCGCCGTTTTGGAAGACAGCACCTGATTGGTTGGGTGTGGGCATACTTTTCTTGTTTGTTTTTCTTTTCTTTTTACGTTGGTTTGTTTCTGATGATAAACATGGTTATTTAAGAGCGAACTGGCTAGACCTAGTGTTGGTGGTATTACTGTCCTCTCCATTTTTGCGTTTACTGGTGGCATTTAAGGTGGCTGGTTTAGGTCCTGTATTACGTTTGAGCGCAGTATTTCGTAAGAATAGGCATAAACTTTTGCACTTGTTGGTGTTGTCGGGAGAAAGCTTGCCTGCAGCTTTAGCACTTGTGTTTGGCGTGGTGTTTTTATTCGGTGCTGGCATGTTTCTTTTGGAGCAAGATATAAATCCTGCTTTTTCAACAGTGAGTGATGGTTTATGGTGGGCTTTTGTTACCCTTACAACCGTGGGTTATGGCGACATTGTACCAATTACACCTCCAGGTAGAATATTGGCAGTGATGACTATGCTTTTTGGTATAACACTATATTCATTGATGATTGCAAATTTAACCTATTTTGTAGAACAAATAAGCTTGGATGATGTCAAGAAAGGTAGTGAAAATAATAGGCTAAGAAAAAAGTTGACAGCCGATGTACTCGCCCCTAAGGTTCGCCGCCCTCGGAAGCTGCGTCTTAAAAAAACAAAGATGTAAGTAGAGGAAAGTTTTAAGAGGTAACGATGCCAACTATCAATCAATTGATTCGCAAGTCTCGTAAAGATAAGCGAAAAATTAACAAAGTTCCTGCATTGCAAGCATGCCCACAACGTCGTGGTGTTTGTACGCGTGTTTATACAACAACACCTAAGAAGCCTAACTCGGCTTTGCGTAAGGTGGCTCGTGTTCGTTTGACCAATGGTCATGAAGTAACAGCATATATCCCAGGTGAAGGTCACCGTTTGCAAGAGCATAGTGTTGTGTTGATTCGTGGTGGACGTGTAAAAGATTTGCCAGGTGTTCGTTATCATGTATTGCGTGGTGTGTTGGATACTACGGGTGTTGAAGGCCGTAAGCAGGCTCGCTCGAAGTACGGCGCCAAGCGTCCGAAGTAAGAGAGGAATTAAGAAATGCCACGTAAAGGTCCCGTCACACGTCGTCCGTTAACTCCGGATGCAAAATTTGGTGATACAACTGTTTCAACAGTCGTGAATGCGATTATGTTGGACGGTAAAAAAGCAAAAGCTGAGGCTATTGTTTACGGTGCAATGGAAATTGCAGCAGCCAAAACAGGCGAAAAAGAATTGGATATGATTCATAAAGCGTTAGATGCTATTCGTCCGTTGGTTGAGGTTAAATCCCGCCGTGTTGGTGGTGCAACGTATCAAGTGCCAATTGAGGTGTCTGATCGTCGTCAGCAATCATTGGCTGTGCGTTGGTTGATTGAATATTCACGTAAGCGCTCTGAGCAAACTATGGCGGAACGCCTAGGTAATGAGATGGTTGATGCAATTAATGAGCGTGGCGGAGCATATAAGAAGCGTGATGAAACGCATCGCATGGCTGAGGCGAACAAAGCGTTCTCTCATTTCCGCTGGTAAGTATTTGGTTTTATCGCTGGTTGCTTGCGTAAAGTGACGTAGATTGGAAATTAAAAGATTTATATTGTTCTAAACAGTTTAGGTTAGAAGAGGAGTAGTATCGTGGCAAGACAGACACCACTAGAGCGTGTACGTAATATTGGTATTATGGCGCATATTGATGCGGGTAAAACCACCATCACAGAGCGTATCCTTTTCTACACTGGCGTTTCGCATAAAATCGGTGAAGTTCACGATGGTGCGGCAACAATGGACTGGATGGAACAAGAACAAGAGCGTGGTATTACTATCACATCTGCAGCTACAACCTGTAGCTGGAATAATCATCATATTAATATTATCGACACACCTGGGCACGTGGACTTTACAATCGAAGTGGAGCGTTCTTTGCGTGTGCTTGATGGTGCTGTTGGTGTTTTCTGTGCAGTGGGTGGTGTTCAGCCACAATCTGAAACAGTTTGGCGTCAAGCAGATCGTTATAGCGTTCCGCGTATCGCATTTGTAAACAAAATGGATCGTACTGGTGCTGAGTTCTTCCGTGTTGTGGATGAGATTACTAATCAATTGGGTCATAACGCTGTGCCATTGAATGTGCCGATTGGTGCTGAAGATGCTTTTAAAGGTGTGATTGATTTGGTAAGCATGAAAGCTTATGTGTGGAATGATGAGGCCATGGGCTCTGATTATTCCGTCGAAGAGATTCCTGCTGAATTGCAAGATCAAGCTGATGAATACCGTGAAATTCTTATGGATGCGGTGTCCATGGTAGATGAAGATTTGATGGAAAAGCATCTGGAAGGTGAAGATATTCCAGAAGATCAGCTTAAAGCTGCTATTCGTAAAGCAGTTTTGGATATTTCAATTATCCCAGTATTGTGTGGTACAGCATTCAAAAACAAGGGTGTACAAACTTTGTTGGATGCAGTGACTGATTATATGCCTGCGCCAGTTGATGTTCCTGCGATTAAAGGTGTTAAAGTGGATTCGGATGAAGAAGATACACGTGCATCTTCGGATGATATTCCATTCTCTTCATTGGCATTTAAAGTGATGACCGACCCATTTGTGGGTGTGTTGACTTTCTTCCGTGTCTATTCGGGCGTATTGGAATCAGGCTCTTATGTTTTGAACTCTGTGAAAAACAAACGTGAGCGTGTGGGTCGTATTTTGCAAATGCATGCAAACGACAGGAAAGAAATTAAAGAGGTGCGTGCGGGTGATATTGCCGCAGCCGTTGGTCTTAAGGTGACCACTACGGGTGATACGCTTTGTGATATGGATGACCCAATTGTGCTTGAGCGCATGGAATTCCCTGAACCAGTAATTTCTGTGGCAATTGAGCCTAAGACTAAAGCTGACCAAGAGAAAATGGGTGTTGCACTGGGCAAACTTGCTGCAGAAGATCCATCTTTCCGAGTAAAAACAGATGAAGAAACAGGTCAAACCATTATTTCAGGTATGGGTGAGCTGCATTTAGAGATTCTAGTTGATCGCTTAAAACGTGAATTTAAGGTAGATGCAAACATTGGTAAGCCTCAGGTGGCGTACCGTGAAACCATTCGTGGTTCTGGTAAGTTTGAAGGTAAATTTGTTCGTCAGTCTGGTGGTCGTGGTCAGTTCGGTCATGTTTGGTTAGAAATTGAACCTTTGGAAGCTGGTGGCGGATTTGAGTTTGAAGATAAGATTACTGGTGGTGTGGTTCCGCGTGAATATATCCCAGCAGTAGGCAAAGGCTGTGAAGAAGCGATGCAAAATGGTGTCTTGGCAGGTTATCCTATGGTGGATATCAAGGT
>JALSZC010000078.1 GCA_027059605.1 Ghiorsea sp.
TATCTGAGCGATTTATCATGTCTAAAATGGCTTGGCGTTGTGCGGTTAACTTCTGCATAATGTCGAATGATAATCACTATCACTATCATCTTGCAAGACATTTATCACAATTTGAAGAAAGTTTGGGGAAATCAGACGCATTAAATAAAAAAGACCGCACCCATGCGCGACCCCGCTCTGGTCTCATTGATAGCCAAACTATCAGACTCATGGGAGCCACCTTTATGAACCAATTAAAGCATGCGGAGAAGATTACACCCCTAGCAAAAAGAATCCAAATCGTTAATGTTTGCTCTGGTGAGGTGGGTATGGATTTACAGCAGTATATTGAAAGCATAAACAAGCGATTTGATTCAGGTATTTCCCGCGAACATTCGTATCGAGGCGATTTGGAAGATTTAATTCGCCAGCTTGTGCCTGATGTGGAAATTACCAATGAACCCGCCAACGTCACCGACTGCGGCAACCCTGATTATGTGATTACCAAGGGTGAAATCCCTATTGGTTTTATTGAAGCCAAAGATATTGGCAAAGATTTGAATAGCAAAGCCAACAAAGAGCAGTTTGACCGCTATCGCAAAGCCTTGGATAACCTCATCATCACCGATTATATTTGGTTTCAGTTTTTCCAAGATGGTGAATTGGTGCATGAAATCCGCATTGCCGACATTGTAGATGGAAAGCTGATTGCTAAGCCTGAAAGCTTTGCCGAATTTACAGGCTTAATCCAAAACTTCTGCACTTATATCGGCAACACCATCAAAAGCCCTAAAAAATTAGCTGGCATGATGGCAGCCAAAGCAAGGCTTTTGCAGGTAATTCTTGAGAAAGCGATTACCTCTGATGAAGAAACACAGGACAATTCCGCCCTACAACAACAATTCAAAACATTTAAAGATATTCTGATTCATGATTTAGACCCCCAAGGTTTCGCCGATATTTATGCGCAAACCTTGGCTTATGGCATGTTTGCCGCCCGCTTGCATGATGACACACTGGATACTTTTAGCAGACAAGAAGCCGCCGAATTGATTCCTAAGAGCAATCCATTCCTGCGTAAATTATTCAATCATGTGGCAGGCGCAGATATTGATGAGCGCATTAAAACCACGGTGGACAACCTTGCCGATGTATTCCGCGCTACTGATGTGAAAGCGTTGTTGAAAAACTTTGGTAAATCCACACAAACCCATGACCCTATCATTCACTTTTATGAGACTTTTCTTGCCGAATACGATCCCAAGCTAAGAAAAGCCAGAGGTGTTTGGTACACCCCCGAACCTGTGGTGAACTTTATCGTGCGCGGCGTGGATGAAATCCTGAAAACTGAGTTTGGTTTAAAAGATGGGCTTGCCGATACCAGCAAAACTAAAATTAAGCTGCAAAAACCAACCA
Organism: Ghiorsea sp.; assembly: GCA_027059605.1. Classification (GTDB taxonomy): domain Bacteria; phylum Pseudomonadota; class Zetaproteobacteria; order Mariprofundales; family Mariprofundaceae; genus Ghiorsea. Next base: position 1,396 of record JALSZC010000078.1, read on the forward strand.
GTGATGGCAGAAAGAAAAGCGGTTACAGCGAAGTTGAGAAAGAAGTGCATAAAGTGCAGGTGCTAGACCCTGCCACAGGCACAGGCACATTCTTAGCCGAAGTCGTTAAATTCATTTACAACGGCAAATTCAAAGCCATGCAAGGCGCATGGAGCGGTTATGTGGATGAGCATTTGATTCCTCGTCTCAATGGTTTTGAGCTTTTGATGGCTTCTTATGCCATGGCGCACCTTAAATTGGATATGTTGCTTAGAGATACTGGCCATAATCCAACAACCAAGGCAAGTAAGGCGCAACGCTTAAATATCTACCTCACCAATTCACTGGAAGAGCATCATCCCGATACTGGCACGCTCTTTTCATCATGGCTAAGCAGCGAAGCCAATGAAGCCAACCATATCAAGCGGGATACACCTGTGATGGTGGTGATGGGTAATCCGCCGTACTCCGTGAGCAGCAGCAATAAAAGCGATTGGATTCAAGGTTTACTCAAAGATTACAAAAAAGATTTGAATGAGCGCAATATTCAGCCCTTATCCGATGATTACATCAAGTTTATTCGCTACGGACAGCATTTTATTGATAAAAATGGTGAAGGCATACTCGCCTATATCTCCAACAACAGCTTTATTGATGGGGTGATTCATCGGCAAATGCGCAAAAGTCTATTGGAAAGCTTTGATAAAATTTATATCTTGGATTTGCATGGAAGTACAAAAAGAAAAGAGCAGTCGCCAGATGGCAGTAAGGATGAAAATGTTTTTGATATTCAACAAGGCGTATCAATAAACTTTTTCATAAAAAAACATACAAAATCAAATTCAAACCAAATATTCAAATATGACCTATTTGGAGCACGACAAAGAAAGTATGACATCTTAAGTAATAATTCCCTTGAAAGTATATGTTGGCTAAAGCTTACGGAGTTAGACAAACAGCTATCATTTAAACCCTACAAGCCATCAAACTTAAATGAGAAGAATAGTTTCCAACCTTCTACCCTATTCAATACCTCCGCTTCTGGAATTACCACTGAAAGGGATTCAGTATGTATGCAATTTGAAATGACTGCATTGGATGAAGTTGTAAATGACTTTTCATTTTTAGATGAGGAACTGATTAGGCAAAAGTATGACATAAACAAAGACGGTCGTGATTGGAAAGTTAATACTGCCAAACAAGACCTACTTTGTAATCAGCATACAAAAGTTGAAGTTCTATACAGACCCTTTGACAAAAGAGTTACGACTTATTCTGGTAAATCTAAAGGTTTCCATGCATATCCTAGAGCAGTCGTTTCCTCACATTTATTAAACAATAAAAATTGTGCATTAATCATTGGGCGACAAGGACAAGCAATGGGAGATGGTGAGTGGAATATCGTTCACGTCACTAACACTCTAGTTGACTGCAACATTTATTATCGAGGTAGGGGAACTATTTTCCCTCTTTATCTTTACTCTGATGAAGATAAGCAACCAAGCTTGCAAAGTACGGAAGAACCTCTGCGTTCCTCTGCGAACTCTGCGGTTCAAAAAAGAACCCCCAACCTCGACCCTGATATTGTGGAAAACATTGCCCAAGGTTTGGGTTTGCAGTTTGTGCCTGAAAAAGAAGAAGCCCGTCATACCCGCGAAGGCGGGTATCCATCAATGGCGACACCTAAACAAGAAGTGGATTCCCGTCTGCACGGGAATGACGAAACAGGCGACACCTTCGCCCCTATCGACCTGCTGGATTATATCTATGCCGTGTTGCATAGCCCTAACTACCGTGAAACCTACAAAGAGTTCCTTAAAATCGACTTCCCACGCATCCCATATCCCAAAGATGTCGATAAGTTTTGGGCTTTGGTCAAATTAGGTGGTGAGTTGCGGCAAATCCATTTGCTTGAATCGCCCGCCGTTGAAAACTACATCACCAGCTACCCCAAAGATGGGGATAACACGGTAACCCGAAAAATGACCAAAACCAGCAAAGGTTATGAGCCTATGGATTCCCGTCTGCACGGGAATGACGGCAATAGTGAACATGAGGAAATCGGCAAAGTCTGGATAAACGACACGCAGTATTTCGATGGCGTGCCGCTGATTGCTTGGGAGTTCTATATCGGCGGCTATCAACCCGCACAAAAATGGCTAAAAGACCGTATAGGTCGGAAATTGTCGTTTGACGACATCCTACATTATCAAAAAATCATCGTCGCTCTCACCGAAACCCACCGCATCATGCAAGAGATTGATAAAGTGGGCGTGTAGTTGACACTTTTCTGCATATAGTTATCATCGCATGATAACTTAGGTTAAATGATATGAAAGATGAACTACATTTTTTATTGCAACTTGATGGTGAAGTTTTTCCTATGGATAATGGGTATTAGACAAAATTTGAGGTAAAACTAGTTGAATCAAGTTCTGTTATCCCGCATGGCATTCGTTACAGTTTAACGCTACACAATGCGGAAAACCAAAGGGTGTTTGGCATTGATAATGCTCATCTTCCCAAGCTGCGAAAGAAATATGGTGCAAAAAGGTGACTTGGGATCACCAGCATAAAAAAGATAAAGTCGTCAACTATGAGTTTGATTCTGCTGCTCAGCTACTTGAAGATTTTTGGCATGAAGTGGATAAAGTGATGAATGAAGGAGGTGCAAAATGAAAAA
>JALSZC010000079.1 GCA_027059605.1 Ghiorsea sp.
TATCATTACCCTCTGATTCTACATCAGGTTTAACCTGCTCACCTTGGGTTTGCTGAGAGCTTTCAGTTTCGGGTTTTATTGCTTTCTCAACCATCTGATAATGCTTACAACTTGCCATAGATAACGCGGGCTTGACCACTGCATCTAACTTCACAGGTGGTGTCGCCACAACGCCACAAAGTAGTGGCTTCTGCTTGTCGTCTGCGCAACATTTGTCTAACGGTTGCGCAAGCTGGCTAAAAAATCAGCCACACGACCTGATAAAGACTCTCCTTTTTGGCGGATAAGTGCTGATACACTTTCCACCTCACTGGCTGATTTGCCTGTATCTTCAGCAGCTTGCCTCACATCAACAATGGCACCTGTTACACGAACAGTTGCATCCGAAGCATGGTGAACACTTTGTACAATCTCTTGTGTAGCTCTGCTCTGATCATCTGCAGCCTTAGCAATCGTTTCATTAATACTATTCATTTTTTGAATGGTTTGACCAATCTTTTCAATTGCTGTCGCAGCACCATGGCTTTCTTGTTGAATTGCGGATATTTGCAAAGAAATTTGCTCAGTTGCTTTGGCTGTTTGATTTGCCAATTCTTTGACTTCACCAGCGACCACAGCAAAACCACGCCCTGCATCACCTGCTCTTGCAGCTTCAATGCTTGCATTGAGTGCCAACAAATTGGTTTGCTCTGCAATATCTGTAATCACGCCTACCACTTCACCAATTTCTTGTGAGGCTTCTGATAGTTTAGCCACTGTTTTATTGGTTGCTTCTGCTTCAGACACAGCTTGCGATGACATATCAACAGCACCCTGTACCTGTTGCGAAATTTCAGAAATTGAAGAGGTAAGCTCCTCTGTGGCAGATGCCACATTGGCAACATTATGATTGGCTTCTTCAGCTCCAGCAGCCACACTGGTTGCTTGACCTAAGGATTGCTCTGCCATGGCTGAAAGTGCTTCAGATGATGATTGCATTTGGGTTGCCGCAGCAATGAGTTCTTCCACAGTTGCCCCAATATTGTTTTCAAAATCATGAGCAAGCTTGGCTTGCTCTGTCACATCATTCCAAGATACCATAATCGATATCCATTGGTTCTGTGTGTTTTTGAGTGCATGTGCACTAAATTCAATGCTGCGCCCACCAATCTCAAAGGATGCATGCATAGGAAACCTGCTTTCATCAGCTAGGATTTTCCTTTGATGCGCAGGTTGCTTGTGGAATATATCAATATTTTTACCCACAAGGTCTTCTACCTTACAAGGTAAATGCTGCTCAATACGTTTAAACAATGCATATGCAGCAGGATTCATGTAGGTTATTATCAATGATTCTTTATCAGCTAGCATAATTGCTTGCGGATTGACCTCAGAAACTTGCTTTAATAAATAAGTCTCCACCGCTTGCTTTTGGAACTTACCAAGCGAATCTAAAAGCTCACCAATTGCACCCTTCATGGGGTAATAAACCTGATGAATTTCTCCATCTTCAAGCGCATCCATAGCTTTAGCAATCTTATTTAGAGGGGTAGTAATACTCAAACTAATCCAGCGAATCAAAAATGCAGTAGTAAGGATAACTGCCAAAAGTGCCAACCAAAAGCCTGTGGTCTTTTCACCCAAGACCTCTTCATGTTCTTGTTCTAAAGCCTGAATATGATTAGACAAAAGGTTGTGCACATCATGTAAGGCAGGTAGCATTTCTTGCTTATAAATAACTTCAAGCTTCTCTAGCTTTTCGGCTACGATAAGTGCATGCGTTTGATATTCTGTAAACAACTTATGATATGCCTGAATATGCTGTGTCAAAAAGGCTTGTGTCCTACGATCCAAACGTGCTTGCTTTAATATCCTTTCAAAGCGGTGTATCTCACTATTGAGCTTTTGAACATACTCTATGCGCTCTCGCATCATAAAGTCTTTTTCATGCCTGCGAATAGATAACATGGAAATCAAAAGCTCTGGATTCTTAATGTCTCCAAGCTTGCCTTCCACAATATGAATTTCTTCACGAAACTGTCCAACCAGACCATCAACCTCACTTGCACCCAAAGCTTGCCTATCTGGAATTGCCGCTAAAAACAGCTTATCAAAATTCTGCATTGCACCTTGCATTTGCATCAACTTTTGTTGCATGCTTTGTGTTGGCAAAGCTTTGGCAAGCTTAAGTAGTGCTTCATCATTTTGTTTGCTCTGATTTTGCCACGCTTCTTTGTGCTCAAAATCAGCAAGCTTTAAGTAACGGTAAGCACTTTCTTTTTCAGCAAGCAAATCACCTGTTAACATATCCAACTCTTCCATGTTTACAGTTGCTTCAGTATATGATTCAACAACTGATTCCACCTCAGTCAATGTGCTGTGATGAATACCCCCAACAACCAGTAAACCCATAGCTGCTACAGCACCAATCAAGGCAAGTCGATGAGCAATCGTGAGTTCTGCAAACCATGTTTTTATCTTCATAATATAGCTCCAAAGTTGGTATTTCTTTATGTTCTAAAATCTAACCGAGCAAAAGAGATGCCATTTCTTTTAGACTTAGGCTAGAATCACACCATGACGAATTGCCAGACGTGTAATACCTGATAAATTATCCACATCTAATTTCTTCATAATATGCGTGCGGTGTACCCCAACTGTTTTAGGGCTTAAGTTAAGTGATGACGAAATATCTTTAACTGAAGCACCATCTGCTAAAGCTGCAAACACCTCAAACTCGCGTGGGCTCAAAATATCAAGCGGGTCTTGCTCTCCAGATATATTGGACATGACCAAATCTTGCGCCAAAGAAGGTTCAATATAAGCACGTCCTTTATCCACCAAACGCACGGCTTTAATCAATTCATCAGGCTCTGCACGCTTGGTCAAATAACCCTTCATTCCTAGCTTAATTGCGCGTGCAGCAAATGTTTTGCTTTCATGCATGGATAATATCATCAGTTTGGCACTGGGATTGTATTCCAAAATATGACGTGCTGCGGCAATACCACCCATACCAGGCATACTAATATCTAAAATAACAACATCAGGTTGCTGCTTGCGATAAATTCTAAATGCCTCTTCGCCAGTCTCCGCTTCAAAAGGAACTTCAATATCAGGCACACTTTCCAAAAGCTGCTTAAACCCCATGCGCACCATGGGGTGATCATCACAAAGCAGCACTTTGATGGCGTGAATAGCCATTTAGCCTTCCAAAGGGAATGAACAAGATAATTTCACACCATCATCAAGGTTTTTAAATACCAAATCTCCATGCCAAGCTTGAACACGATGTTGGATACCCAAAAGACCAATGCCTGATGATTGATGCCGAATTAAAGCATCCAAATCACTATCAAGCTGTGTACCATTATTATATACAAAGACTTGCAAAACATTAGCACTGGCATTCAATTGAACTTCTGCTTCTGTTGCTTGACCATGACGAACAGCATTGGTTAATGCTTCCTGAATAATGCGATATACAGCCAGTTGTAAGTCTTTGGGCAAGGCATCCAAATCACCCATCACATCCAAATGACACTGCAACCCCATATATTCTTGCGCAAAAGCCATCAAATCTTGTAACGCATCAGACAAACCAAACTTATCCAAAATACTAGGGTGCAAACGGTGAAGCAGCCTATGCATACTGGTATACATTTGATCCGTCAGCGACACAATACTTTCTGCTACGGGATGGGTTTGCCTGCCTTCGCTTTGTCTATGCATCAATTGTGCTGCTGTGCGAATCGCTGTTAAGTTTTGACCAATTTCATTGTGTAATTCAAAAGCAATGTCTCGCCGCTCATTTTCAATAAGCATAAGATTCTGACGTATTAATGTATCATTTTCTGATGACTGCTTCATGTGCACAAACCCTTAATCACTTTTTTATTATTGACATAGCTAGCGTTTAAGATGCCAATGCACCTTAAAGCAAAAATCAAGCCTAGCTAAACAAGATGAAAGCAACACTTGTGCCGAAGTACCTTACGCCATATCATTGGGGAAAAAGGAGTGTGTATTTATGTCTGTTACAATGACCGAAAGTGCTGCTATGAAAATAAAATCCTTAATGGATACCGAAGAAAACAAAGACCTTAAACTTCGTATTTTTGTATCGGGTGGCGGTTGCTCAGGCTTTGAATATGGCTTCACTTTTGACGATGATGTAAAAGATACTGACACTATTGTTGAAAGTTTTGGTGTGCCTTTATTGGTTGACCAAATGAGCATGGATATGCTTAAAGGCTCTGAAGTGGATTATCAAACTTCATTGCAAGGCGAGTCTTTTGTGATTAAGAATCCGAATGCAGGTGCAACTTGTGGTTGTGGTAAATCCTTCACGCCTGCTGAAACAGGTTCTGGCTGTGGTCACGCCACTGCGGAGTATTAAACCTAAGGAATGAGCATTGCTCTAGCAGTTAAGCAACTCACCAAAACATATTCCAACGGTAAAAAAGCCCTAGAAGGCGTAGATTTAACTGTGCCTGAAGGTTCTTTTTTTGCCTTGCTTGGTCCCAATGGTGCGGGAAAATCCACATTGATTAATATTTTGGCAGATACCGTCAAACCAAGTGCGGGTGAAGTCAGTTTTTTAGGGCATGATTTATTTACCGAGCGTAAATGGTGCAAACAACGTTTAGGTGTTGTTCCCCAAGAGATTGCTTTTGACCCTTTCTTTGCCCCACGCGATATTCTTAAAATCATGTCGGGTATGTTTGGTGTAAAGCCTGATATGAAATGGATTGATGAACTCTTAGAACGTTTAGAGCTATCTGAACATGCCAAAAAAAATGCACGCCAACTTTCTGGCGGTATGCGCAGGCGACTGTTGGTGGCGCAAGCTTTGGTGCACAAACCCAAAGTGGTTATTTTAGATGAGCCCACGGCTGGTGTTGATGTCGAGCTTAGAAAACGCTTATGGGGTTTTATGCGTGAGCTCAATGCCAATGGTACAACCATACTTTTGACCACCCATTATCTGGAAGAAGCAGAAGAGTTGTGCGACCACGTTGCCATCATCAATCAAGGTAAACTGCTTACCTCGCAATCTATGAAAGGTTTATTGGATAATGTTGGCAGTTCTTCTTTGGTATTGGAATATGCTGAACCTAAAACCATCAGTGATGACATCAAAAATAAACTTGCTGACTTCTGCCCTAGAACCCAAGAAAACAAAGTTATTTTAAGCCTTAAAAAGTGTGATGGACACACCAACTTTAATGATGCCTACCAAGCAGCTTTGGCTTGCTGGGGCGAAGCAATCTCCGTCAATATCCAAGATGAAGACCTAGAAGATGTATTCTTACGCATCACCCACGAGAACCAATCATGAACTGGTATGGCTGCTGGACATTATACTCACGCGAAACACGCCGCTTTTTAAATGTCAAAATGCAAACTGTGGTTGCACCTGCATTAACGGCTGTGATGTATTTGATTGTATTTCGTTATGCCATGGGTGAGCGCTCTGTACCTAATTTAGATGTACCTTATTTTGAATTTCTGATTCCTGGTTTGGTGATGATGTCCATGATGCAAAATGCTTTTGCCAACACATCCAGCTCTATCATGGTGGGCAAACTGATGAACATGCAAATCTTCCTGATGATGGCACCACTCACCGCGTTTGAAGTCACCTTTGCCTTTTTAGCTGCGGCTGTCACCCGAGCATTTGTTGTTGCTGTGGTATTGTTGCTGGTGCTTGTACCATTCACCGACATGCATATCGAACATCTATGGATGATTCTGTTTTATGGTGTTTGTGGAAGTATTATCATGGGCGGTATGGGCATGATTGGTGGCATGTGGTCAAAAACATTCGATGATATGGCACTTTTAAACAACTTCATCATCATGCCACTCACCTTTTTATCGGGTGTGTTTTATTCAGTAAAACAACTTCCTGAAACATGGCAAGCAGCCAATCATTTTAACCCATTCTTTTATCTGATTGATGGCTTTAGACACGGGTTCTTAAATGTGGGTGATACTGACCCCAGCCAAGCTGTTGCTATCGTATCCTTAGCTACTGCAACAACCATGTTCGCCTGCTGGCAGCTTTGGCGCACAGGTTGGAAGCTTAAAGATTAAAAAACTCTCATGCCGACTAATATGGAGGCATCTCAAAGATTTCTCCACTCCGCTGTGCTGCGGTCGAAATGACAAGTTCCCCCTGCTATAGCTGTGCTGAGATGATTGGCAAAAGAAGGGATAAAGCAGAATATTCTAATTCTGCGCCCGTTTTTGCCAAGCAGCGAAGAAATACACAGCTATCTAGGGAGCAGGTTTTTGGTTCGTTTTTGGCTGCGCAAAAATGAACAAAGAATTTCACCGTAAAAGTGAAGCTATGTTTAAATCACAGTTAAATATCAAGCGGAGCGTAGTCGAAGCATCTCAAACGCTACACTGCATTGCCCGCAGCAAATCCACTCGACCAAGCCCATTGAAAGTTAAAACCACCCAAATGCCCTGTCACATCCACCACTTCACCAATAAAGTATAAACCTTGCACATTTCTCGCTTGCATGGTTTTAGAATACAAATCCGCCGTATCCACTCCACCAACTGTAACTTCTGCCGTGCGATAACCTTCTGTACTACTGGGTTTAATAACCCAACCTTGTAAAAAAGCTTCTAATTGCTCAATGTCTTTATCAGAAAGAGATTGAACTTTCCTCTGCATATCAAAGTCTTTCGCCAATAAACCAACCAAACGTTTGGGGAAGATATGCGATAAAACTGTTGCCAATAAAGCTTGGGGATGGTCTTGTTTTTGTTCATCCATCCATGCTTTCAAATCTATATTGGGAATCAAATTGATTTGAATACTATCGCCTGGCAACCAGTAGGATGATATTTGTAGAATAGCAGGACCAGATAACCCTCTATGGGTAAAAAGCATAGCCTCTTTAAAACTTGGAGCTTTACGCTCAACCAGAGACACAACAACGGGTAATGAAATACCTGCCAAGGCTTTAAAATCATCTTTGTCTTTGCCTGTAAACGTAAACGGAACCAAACCTGGGCGTGTATCCACAACATTTAAACCAAATTGCTTGGCTATCTTAAAACCAAAACCTGTCGCACCCATTTTAGGAATAGACAATCCACCCGTGGCAACCACTAAGGATTGGCATGTCCATCCACCGATACTGGTTTCCAGTATAAAATCTTCATGTTTTTCAATGGATTGCACTTCAACACCCAATGCAAGCTGCACACCATAACCATGACACTTATCCAGCAGCATGTTGATAATATCTTGCGCTGATTTATCGCAAAAAAGCTGCCCATGCTCCCGCTCATGATAATCGATACCTGCTTGCACCACCCAATCGATAAAGTCCCACTGGTTAAAACCTGCCAATGCTGATTTACAAAAATGTTTATTCTGTGAAATATAATTGTCTGCTGTCACATCAAGGTTAGTAAAGTTACAACGTCCGCCACCTGATATACGAATCTTTTCCGCAGCTTTCACCGATTTATCCAATACCAATACCGATTTGCCACGTGATGCCGCTGTAATTGCACACATCAACCCCGCAGCACCAGCACCTATCACCACTACATTCGCTTCTTTCATGCCCCCATAGTGAAAATTTTCGCTTATATTGCAAAGGCTTATTTCATACACTAAAACACTTACCATGTTTAGCTATATCTTACCTCATAAGATGGTTATCATTGCGCTTCTTTTTTTGATACACAAAGGATGTTTAGTTTATGTCAGATTCGTTAACACCAGATTCAAACAGTAAAATTTCAGTACAAATGAGTTCTGGAAGTAATGAGGCTCGCCAGCCCTACCCGAACTCAAAAAAGGTATATATCCAAGGTTCACGCCCTGATATTCGTGTGCCTATGCGTGAAATCAGCTTGTCACCAACCCAAACATCCAATGGTTTTGAGGAAAATCATCCTATCCTTGTTTATGATACATCTGGCCCTTACACCGACCCAGATGTTGAACTGGATTTACAAAAAGGGCTTCCAGATGTGCGTACAGCATGGATTGAAGAGCGCGAAGATACCGCTTTTTTAACGGGTTTATCATCCAAATATGGCAATGAACGCCGCGATGATTCAAGTATTGATCACTTACGATTTGAACATTTAAAACAACCGCGCAAAGCCAAAGTTGGCAAAAATGTCACCCAAATGCACTACGCCAGACAAGGCATCATCACCCCTGAAATGGAATATGTGGCGATTCGTGAAAATCAAAAACGTGAACATTTAAGAGAAATCACCAAGCAACATCCTGGGCAAAACTTTGGTGCAAATATTCCGCATGTCATCACCCCTGAATTTGTGCGTGATGAAGTGGCTAGGGGTCGTGCCATTATCCCAGCTAATATCAACCACCCTGAATTAGAACCTATGATTATTGGGCGTAATTTCTTAGTCAAAATCAATGGTAATATTGGTAACTCGGCTTTGGGGTCTTCGATTGAAGAAGAAGTGGATAAAATGACTTGGGCAACCCGCTGGGGCTCGGACACCATTATGGATTTATCCACGGGTAAAAACATCCATGAAACCCGCGAATGGATTATTCGCAATGCGGCTGTGCCAATTGGCACAGTGCCGATTTACCAAGCATTAGAAAAAGTAAACGGCATTGCAGAAGATTTGAATTGGGAAGTTTTCCGAGATACCTTGATTGAACAAGCTGAACAGGGTGTCGATTATTTCACTATTCATGCTGGTGTGTTGCTGCGCTATGTACCGCTCACTGCCAACCGCTTGGCAGGTATTGTATCGCGCGGTGGCTCGATTATGGCGAAATGGTGTTTGTCGCATCACCAAGAAAACTTTTTATACACCCACTTTGAAGAAATTTGCGAAATCATGAAAGCTTATGATGTGTCATTCTCATTGGGGGATGGCTTGCGCCCAGGCGCAATTGCTGATGCCAATGATGAAGCGCAATTGGGCGAGCTTAAAACCTTAGGTGAACTTACCAAAATAGCATGGAAACATGATGTTCAAACCATGATTGAAGGTCCTGGTCATGTGCCTATGCAAATGATTAAAGAAAACATGGACTTACAGCTTGAGTATTGTGATGAAGCACCATTCTATACGCTTGGTCCCTTAACCACCGATATTGCACCGGGTTATGACCATATCACATCAGGTATTGGTGCGGCGCAAATTGGTTGGTATGGCTGCGCTATGCTTTGTTATGTAACACCCAAAGAACATTTGGGCTTACCCAATCGTGATGATGTAAAAACAGGTGTAATCACCTATAAAATAGCAGCTCATGCTGCCGATTTAGCCAAAGGGCATCCCGGCGCACAGCAGCGCGATGATGCTTTATCCAAAGCACGCTTTGAATTCCGTTGGGAAGATCAATTTAACTTATCACTTGACCCTGATACAGCCAAATCATTCCATGATGAAACCTTGCCGAAAGAGTCCGCCAAGGTCGCGCATTTCTGCTCCATGTGTGGGCCTAAATTCTGCTCCATGAAAATCACCCAAGATGTGCGTGATTATGCAGAGGAACACGGCATTGATGCCATGAAAGCCATTGAAGAAGGTATGTATGAACAAGCAGCCAACTTCAATGAAAAAGGTGGTAAGATTTACCACAAGGCTTAATACCCATCTATACAGAAACATAAAAAAGGCTTGCGTATTTTCCCACGCAAGCCTTTACATTATTATACAGTAAAAAGATTACTGTACGTGCAATTCAACCCTACGGTTTTTTGCTCTCCCCTCTTTAGTATTGTTATCAGCAATCGGATTAGCTTCACCATAACCATGTGAGGAAATTCTATTTCCCGCAATACCATGGGAAATTAGATAAGCTTTCACACTATTGGCACGCAATTCAGATAAGTGTTGATTATAAGAATCCTTGCCACGGCTATCTGTGTACGCAGCAACTTCCACCTGAATGTCTTTACGCTTTTTCAACACTTCTACAGCATGATTCAATGATGCTTCTGATGATGCCTTTAATGCTGCACTATTGTTTTCAAAGTAAACACCTTCAAGCTTAATGACTTCAACAGGCTTAACTTCTTTGACCACAGGTTTAGGTTTCGACTTCGCTACAGGTTTAGGCTTGCTGCATTTTTTCTCAGCAGCCTTAGCCGATGCTATACCCGAAGCAATCAATTCATCTGCTTCACTCACATTGTAGCCGCCATGCTCTTCAATCTCATGCGCTGCGTACAACTGCTTAGCCTCTGCTTTAGCCAATTCTGCTGGCGCACATTTCTCCGCACCTGCATTTCTTGCGTTTTGAATTGCCGTGTGTAGTGATGCAAGTTCATCTTTATCAGTTGAAGGTAAATGTCCCGCACATGCAGAAATAGATAAACATGTTATTGCTGTGATGATTTTTTTCATTATTTACTCCCTGCCATTTGTGCATGCTTCTCAGCTTCTTCCATAAATGCCCCAGCAGTAGATACTTCATGCTGACCTTTTTCTTCTTCTGCAATAGCTGAAAGCTCTTTTGCCATTTCTGCATGATAATCATGCTTACCTTGCACTTGCTTACTCACTTCTTCTGCTCTGCTTTCAATACTTGCATTAGCAGTGCTAGCAAATGCAGCAATACCAACACAAATTATCCATATTTTTTTCATAACCCCTCCTAGTATTTTATATCATCCACGATTTTTTTTCGTGCTCGAAATCTTAAGAGCTAAACTCAAAAGTACAGGTGTGAAAAGTCACAAAAAAAAGACCTGCTTATTATGGCAGGTCTTTTACACAAAACTTTACACTATTGTCTTAGGTGGTCACTAAAAGGGAATATCATCATCCACAGGTGCTGAATTAAAATCAGGTTGGTCTGCAAATGGGTCATTTTGTTTTGCAGGAGCTTGCTGTTGTTGCCCACCACCTTGATAACCACCACCTGATTGTCCGCCGCCATCGCGACCACCAATCAAATCAAGTTTATCAACAGATACTTCAACTGAAGTACGTTTTACACCTTCTTTATCATCATACTCACGAATACGAAGTTCGCCCGAAATAGCAACCTGTGTACCTTTCTTTAAATATTGCGGCAAACCACCTTCGGCACGTTTACCAAATAGGGATGCACGAATCCAGTTTGTGCCTTTATTATCACCAAAGCCATAATCAACAGCTACAGTAAACGAACAAATTGCCATACCACTTTGTGTAAAACGTTGCTCACAATCTCGCGCTAAGCGCCCTGTAAAACTATATACATTCATACCCTACTCCTTCCTCTTCCTTCTTCTAAACTTTTAAGACCGATACTCAGCATTAATAGTAATATATTCATGAGTCAAATCACCTGTCCATACCATAGCTGATGCATCACCAAGCCCAATATCCACAGTAAGTGTAAATTCTTGTTTGGCAAATACTCTCATACCCATGTCATCAGTATAATCAGGGTGTAAGTTACCATCTTTTAAAATCAAAACATCATCTGCCTTCATGCTTACCTTATCAGGCTGGATAAAAGAGCCACTATTACCAATCGCCATAATGATTCTACCCCAGTTGGCATCAGAGCCTGCAAACGCAGTTTTCACCAAGGGTGACACAGCAATGGTTCGCCCCAACTCACGGGCTTGTGTCTCATTTTCTGCACCTGAAACGTTAATGGTCACAAACTTGGTTACACCTTCGCCATCGCGTACAATCAATTGCGCTAATTCAATGGCAACCTCTCTTAAAGCTTGCTCAAAAGCCGTAATATCTTGAAGCTCCGTATCACCTAAACCCAAACCTGATGATAATAAATATACCGTATCATTGGTTGATGTATCACCATCCACACTGATGCTATTAAACGACGCATCAGCAACTCTTGATAATATATCCTGCAATACTTCGGCACGAATGGGCGCATCAGTCGCCATAAAGCCCAACATCGTCGCCATATTCGGGTGAATCATGCCACTGCCCTTGGATACACCCGTGATCGTATATGTTTTGCTATTAGCTTCAAACTGGCGTGAGGTATATTTAGCAAAAGTATCCGTGGTACGAATCGCTTCAGCAGCTTGTATCCAGTTATCTTCAGCTAAGGATTGCCCCGCTTCACCAATAGTCTCTTGAATACGCGCAATAGGAAATGGCTCACCAATCACACCCGTGGATGCTGATAACACTTGATTGGGTTCCACACCTGCAACTTCTGCACCTAGCTCAATCAACTGTTGTGACCACACCCGCTCCATTTCACCCACACCCGCATTGGCATTGCCCGCATTGGCAACAATAGCACGAATGTTTGTCGCATTTTCTCGCACTGTTTTTTCGCCCAAATCCACACATGCTGCACGAAATGCATTCTGCGTAAATACAGCAGCAGCTTGCGCAGGAACATCTGCTACAATCAAGGTAACATCTTGACGTTTACCTTTTAAGTCAGGAGATTTTACACCACAAGAAGCCGAACCAACCTTAAATCCAGGGACAGGTAGCGGCTTTTGCAAAGTATAAGGTAATACAGGCATGATTAACGCTTCTTACCGTGACACTGTTTATATTTTTTGCCTGAGCCACATGGACAAGGGTCATTGCGTCCAATTTTTTCACCTTGGCGTTGATATGTTTCCGTAGGAGTTTCTGGTTCTTTATTTACAATATTATATTTAATTTGTTCAGGTTCTGGTTGCGGCTCGGGTTCTTTGACTTCAACACGGAACAATGAAATTACAGTTTCTCTGCGAATTTTACCCAACATACTACTAAACAATGCATAAGACTCATGTTTATATTCTTGAATAGGATTCTTTTGTGCGTAACCACGCAAACCAACACTCTGACGCAAATGATCCATAGCCAACAAATGCTCTTTCCAATGATGGTCAAGAATTTGTAACACTAACCACTTTTCAAAGCCACGCATTTGCTCTGCGCCCACAGCCTCTTCTTTCTCCGCCAAATGCGCTTTGAGTGCTTCAACCAATTTGGTGCGCATATCCTCTGCTGATTCAACATCATCACTCTCAGCCCAAGCTTGCACATCAGCTTCAAGGGTAAGCTTCTCAAGCAATGTTGTTTTTAAACCTTCAATATCCCAATTATCTGGAATATCCGATAAAAACTCAGCAACAAGCTCATCCACATAATCCAACATCATGTCTTCAATGACTTCTTGTACATCATCCAATTCAAGCAATTCACGGCGTTGTGAATAAATCACTTCACGCTGCTGATTCATTACATCATCATATTCAAGCAATTGCTTACGAATATCAAAGTTGCGCCCTTCCACTTTTTTCTGCGAATTGGCAATGGCTTTACTTACCCAAGGGTGTTCAATCACTTCACCTTTATCAAAACCCATCTTGGTGAGCATGCCTTGCATTTTTTCACCACCAAAAATACGCATCAAATCATCTTCAAGCGATAAGTAAAAACGGGTTGAACCGGGGTCACCTTGACGACCCGCACGACCACGAAGCTGATTATCAATACGACGCGATTCATGGCGTTCTGTACCAATAATATGTAAACCACCCAAAGCAATCACTTCATCATGCTCTTTTTTACAAGTCGCTTTGATTTCATCAATTTTTTTCGCGCGTTCTTCATCGCTTAACTTATCAGACAATTGCGCTGCCAACATATTGGGGTTGCCACCCAACATAATATCCGTACCACGACCCGCCATATTGGTGGCAATTGTGATTGCACCTTTACGACCAGCCTGCGATACAATCTCAGCTTCACGCTCATGGTGTTTAGCATTCAACACTTCATGTTTAATGCCTTTTTTCTTCAAAACCTCTGAAAGCATTTCTGATTTTTCAATGGATGTAGTGCCCACCAAGACAGGTGCACCTGTCTTGGATGTGCCGACAATATCTTCCACAATGGCATTAAACTTATCTTCTTGGTCACGATAAATTAAATCGCCCAAATCTTTACGAATCATGTCTCTATTGGTGGGTACAATCACCACTTCTAGGTCATAGATTTTTTTGAATTCTTCAGCTTCTGTATCAGCCGTACCCGTCATACCAGACAAGGTATCATACATACGGAAGAAGTTTTGGAATGTAATGGATGAAAGGGTTTGATTTTCAGGCTGAATGGTTACCCCTTCCTTGGCTTCCAAGGCTTGATGTTGACCATCCGAATAGCGGCGACCAGCCATCATACGCCCTGTAAACTCATCAATAATCACCACTTCATTATTACGCACAATATAATCTTTTTCACGGGTAAATAAGGTATGCGCTCTTAGACACTGGGTTGCAGCATGTAATAAATTGATATTTTCAGGGTCGTATAAACTTCCTTCTTTAAGCACACCCGCTTCACGGTAAAGCTCTTCAATATGTTCCATGCCTTTTTCAGTATAAGAAACAGCTTTATCTTTTTCATCCAAATCATAATCGTCAGCATCAAGTTGACGAATCAAGCCATCGGTTAAGGTATAAAGCTCACCTGCTTGTTCAGTTGGCCCTGAAATAATCAGCGGTGTACGCGCCTCATCAATCAAGATGGAGTCCACTTCATCCACAATGGCAAAGTTGTAACCACGTTGCACCAAATCATCAACGGAAAACGCCATATTATCGCGCAAATAATCAAAACCAAATTCATTATTGGTACCATATGTAATATCTGCAGCATAAGCAGCTTGACGGTCTTCATGGCTCATATTACTCACAATCACGCCTGTAGTGAGACCCAATGCTGAATAAAGTTTACCCATTTCTTCAGCATCACGCGAAGCAAGGTAATCATTCACCGTGACCACATGTGCGCCCTTACCTGACAATGCATTTAAATATACGGGCAATGTCGCCGTTAACGTTTTACCTTCACCCGTTTTCATCTCAGCAATTTTACCTTGGTGTAAAATAATGCCACCTAAGATTTGCGAATCAAAGTGACGCATGCCCATCACTCTATCTGATGCTTCACGAACCACAGCAAATGCTTCAGGCAATAAATCGTCTAAGCTTTCACCTTTTTCAATTCTAGCGCGAAATTCATCTGTTTTTGCCCGCAACGCTTCGTCAGATAACTTACCCATCTCATCAGCAAGGTTATTGATCTTGCTTACCAGTGGGTACAAGCTTTTAAGTATACGTTCATTGCGATTACCAAACATTTTGGTCAAAAAGTTTAACATGGGTTCCCCTAACGGTTTTAATACATCTTTATAATTTGGGTCGCAAGATACCAAGCCTTGCGCATAAAATCATGTGATTTTTACAGTTGTTCCACTTTACTCTGCCCACGTCTCAAATCTGGGAATTTGGTAAGCTTCATCTATGTCATACCACGGTGCTTTTTCACTAAGCCAAATATGGTGTGCCTGCTTTAACTTAGGGCTATCATCCAATGTACCCATCCTGAAAACATAATGATTCTGGTCTTTGCGTTTGGCATAGATATGCGAGCCACAGTTGCTGCAAAAATAGCGTTTTTTGCCCGGTGAAGACTCAAAGTATTTTAATAGCTCTTCACCTGCTTTGATATGCAAAGCATCCAGAGGCACACGAGACACCGATGAAAAAGCAGTCGCATGTGTTTTCCTGCATGTTGGGCAATGGCAATGCACAACATCACCCATTTCCCCATCAATTTCATATTGTATGCCACCACATAAACAACTTCCTTTTAACATCATTTACCTCAGCTTTA
>JALSZC010000080.1 GCA_027059605.1 Ghiorsea sp.
CGGAGCGCACAACGACACCATTTGTTCGTTCCAATGTGAGGAAATAATATGTCAGTTCCAACCGATTTAAGATTTACCAAAGAGCACGAATGGGTGCGTATCGAAGGCGATACCGCAACTTTTGGCGTAACCGACCATGCCCAGGAAGCGCTGGGTGATATTGTATTTGTGGAGCTGCCAGAAGTCGGTCGCAATGTGGATGCCGGCGAAGCTTATGGCGTGGTTGAATCCGTCAAGGCGGTATCGGATGTGTATGCGCCCGTGGCTGGTGAAGTGATTGAAACCAATGAAGCATTAGAAGGCGAACCTGATTTGGTGAACTCGGATCCTTATGGTGCGGGCTGGATCATTAAAGTGAAAATCAGCGGGAATAATGATTCTGCTGAGCTGATGAACCCTGAAGAATACACTGAATTTCTAGACGATTAATATTCACCGCAGAGGGCGCAGAGTTACGCAGAGATTTTCTTTGTGGTATTGCATATGAATCATAAACATGGGGATTGAAGATGAGTAAGACGGTATTTAATCAAGTTAATTATACACTCCAATCCCTCATGGATGGGATTGATTGTGGCATGATTGGTTTACCAGATATTCAGCGCCCATTTGTTTGGAAGAATGCTAAGGTACGAGATCTTTTTGATTCGATATATCGAGGATACCCAGTTGGATATTTTCTTTTTTGGAGTACAGGTGCAGAGAAAGGTACCAAACATATTGGAAGTGATGTAAAACAAAAAAACCCTAGTCAATTGATTGTCGATGGGCAGCAAAGGTTGACCTCTTTATATGCAGTCGTAAAGGGTATATCGGTTGTGCGTGAGAATTATAATACTGAGCGCATTCAGATTGCATTTAATCCTTTGCAACAAACATTTGAAGTTACTGATGCTGCAATTCTTAGGGACAAGTCGTTTTTGCCAGACATTTCTCTTTTGTGGCAAGAAAATGTAGATTTGTTCAGTCTTGTAAACACTTATTTAGATGGATTATCTGAATCTCAAGAAGTAACTGAAAAAGAACGACAACAAGTTCAGCGATCTGTTATGGATTTACGAAATCTATTAGCCTTTCCTTTCACTGTGCTTGAATTATCTTCGGATGTAAATGAGGAACAGGTAAGTGAAGTTTTTGTTCGCATTAATAGTAAAGGGAAGACGTTAAATCAGGCAGATTTCATTCTTACATTAATGTCTGTTTTTTGGGATGAAGGCAGGAGCAATTTAGAAAATTTTTGTCGAAAGGCTAAACAACCGACAATAGGAGAAGCCTCTCCTTTTAACCATTATATACAGCCAAAACCAGATCAACTTTTGAGGGTAAGTGTTAGTTTGGCTTTCCAGCGGGCTAGGTTGAAATATGTTTATTCAATCCTACGAGGTAAGGACTTAGAAACTGAGCAGTATAGTGAGAATCTAAGAGATGAGCAGTTTAGTAAACTAAAGGATGCACAATCTAAGGTTCTTAACCTTACTTATTGGCATGATTTCCTTAAATGCTTGTTATATGCAGGTTTTCGAAGTGGTAAGCTGATTAGTTCAGAAAATAATTTGTTGTTTTCTTATATTCTTTATCTTTTGGGAAGAACCGAATTTAAGTTGGAAGAACATAGATTGCGTAAATTGATAGCCGTTTGGTTTTTTATGAGCGCAATTACTGGCAGGTACACTAGTTCCCCCGAATCAGCAATGGAATTTGACTTGCGGCGGTTTAATGATATTACAAGCAAAGATGAATTTGAAGAGGTTTTATTACAAGTATGCCAGTCAACAATGACAGGAGATTACTGGGATATTACTTTACCGAATGAATTGGCTACAGCCGCTGCGGTTAGTCCTTCTATGTTTGCCTATTTTGCAGCTTTGAACATTCTTGATGCTCGTGTATTATTTTCTAAGCAAAAAGTTTCGGAGTTAATGGATCCTGCAACCCACACACATCGTTCATCATTGGAGCGACACCATCTTTTTCCAAAAGCATATTTATCTTCATTGGGGATAACACAAACCCGAGAGGTAAACCAGATTGCTAACTTTACTATGGTTGAGTGGGCTGATAATACCCAGATTTCTGATTTGCCTCCAGCAGAATATGTCCCTCAATTGTCTAGTCGGTTTAGTGCCCAAGATTTGAAGCAGATGTACCATTGGCACGCACTACCCGATGGATGGGAGCATCTTGAATATCAGGTTTTTTTACAGCAAAGACGAGAATTAATGGCTGGCATTATTAAAGAAGCTTATGAAGTTTTATTAGGTAATCGGTCACAAACTACCGATGAGGAAATGCTGCCAGTATCTTTAATGGTTGAGGATGGCGAGTCTAAAACTATCGAATTTAAGTCCACTATGCGGAAGAATTTGCATACGGGTGAAAATGATCCTCGTATGGAAATGGGGGTACTTAAAACTATAGTAGCATTTCTTAATAGCAGCGGGGGTAGTTTAGTAATTGGCGTGGCAGATGATGGTAGGGGCATTGGCATTGAGGAAGATCATTTTCCAAATGAGGATAAATTTGCTTTACACTTGGATAATATTGTTCGATCACGGCTTGGATCCCATGTCATGCTTTATCTCCACCCAAGATTTGAGGATTATGAAGGGGTGAGGGTCATGGTTGTTGATTGTCAACCTGCAAAAAATGCCGTCTATTTAAAAGATGGTACTGTAGAACGTTTTTTTGTACGCAGTGCTGCTTCATCTGTAGAGCTTACAGGTAGTCAAATGAATGAATATATTAAGCAGCGTTTCTAATTCAGTTAATTCAAAGATTTTAACTTTAGATTATATAACCAATAGTGAGAACAACCATGCGATATTTACCCCATACTGATAGCGATAGGCAAGCCATGCTGGATAGCATGGGCGTTAAGCAAATCATGGATTTGTTTGCGGATATTCCTAGCGAATTTCATACCCAGTTGGGCAGCCTTGATTTACCTGATGCTTTATCTGAAGCAGGTATTGTAAAGAAGTTCACCAAAGCGGCTGAAAAGAATAGGCATGCAGGTAATACGCGCTGTTTCTTAGGTGGCGGTACATATCATCATTTCGTACCAGCCGTGGTTGATTATGTGATTTCGCGCGGTGAGTTTTTAACAGCCTACACACCATATCAACCTGAAATTGCCCAAGGTACACTTCAAGCCTTGTTTGAATATCAAACCATGATTGCGCGACTTACAGGTATGGATGTATCCAATGCGTCTATGTATGAAGCGGCAACAGCAACAGCTGAAGCTGCACTGATGGCGCGCCGCGTGACCCGTAAAACACGTACAGTGATTGCAGGTTCTGTAAACCCTCGTTATCGCACGGTAACTGAAAACTATTTATCCCGTCTAGAAGGTGACTATGTTGAAGTACCCATGGGTAAACACGGTACGGATTTAAGCCAAGTGATTGCAGCCATTGATGAAACAACAGCATGCGTGATTGTGCAATACCCTGATTTTTATGGTTCAGTATATGATTTGGCACCTCTGCGTGAAGCATGTGATGCCAACAAATGTTTGATGGTGGTGGCATTCTCCGATGTGAGTGCATTTGGTTTGATTGAATCACCGGGTGCTTATGGTGCTGATATTGTGGTGGGTTCTGGTCAGGCGCTGGGTATTCCTATGGCATTTGGTGGTCCACATTTAGGTGTGTTTGCTTGTAAACAGAAGTACCTGCGTCAAATGCCGGGGCGTGTCTGTGGTGTGACCACGGATGCGGATGGTAAGCGCGGTTTTGTGCTTACATTATCCACACGTGAGCAGCATATTCGCCGCGAAAAAGCGACTTCAAATATCTGTACCAACCAAGGCTTGATGTGTACCGCAGCAGCAACTTATATGACCTTGATGGGTGATGCAGGCTTAGAAACTGTCGCCAATCATTCGGCCGCAGCCTTGGATTTATTGGTGTCGAAATTGCCAAGCGGTGTGGTGGCAGCAGGTGGTGCGCATTACAATGAAACCGTACTCACGTTTGTAAGCCAAGAAAAACGCGATGCCTTTATAAACGAAGCGC
>JALSZC010000081.1 GCA_027059605.1 Ghiorsea sp.
AAGTTTGGCAACAGCATGTGGTGAGTGAAAATGATGATGGCTCAGTGCTTTTGTATATTGATAGGCATTTGGTGCATGAAGTGACCAGCCCACAAGCTTTTGAAGGGTTGAGGATTGCAGGGCGCAAACCTTGGCGGGTGAGTGCATCGGTGGCAACACCAGACCACAATGTTCCGACTACGGGTTTGGAGCATGGCATCACCGACCCTGTCGCGAAAACCCAAGTGCAAGCTTTGGATAGCAATTGTGATGAGTTTGGTATCACTGAATTTAAGATGGGTGATAAGCGCCAAGGCATTGTGCATGTGGTTGGCCCTGAGCAAGGCTTAGTGTTACCAGGTATGACTGTGGTGTGCGGTGACTCTCATACTTCAACGCATGGCGCATTGGCAGCCATTGCCATGGGCATTGGTACATCCGAAGTTGAGCATGTTTTAGCCACGCAAACTTTGATTCAGAAGAAACCTAAAGTGATGCGGATTAACGTGGATGGCGAATTACCAGCAGGCATTACGGGCAAGGATGTGGCCTTATATATCATTGGTGAAATTGGTACAGCAGGGGGTACGGGTTATGCCATTGAGTTTGCAGGCTCGGCAGTGCGGCAGTTGTCCATGGAAGGGCGCATGAGCTTATGCAATATGACCATTGAAGCAGGTGCGCGCTGCGGTATGGTGGCGGTGGACGATAAAACCATTGATTACGTTAAAGGTCGTCCTTACGCGCCAAGGGGTGAAATGTGGGATAAAGCCGAAGCTGCATGGCGTGATTTGCATTCGGATACTGATGCGGTGTTTGATAAAGAAGTGCATTTGCATGCCGCAGATATTGAGCCGCAGGTGACATGGGGAACCAGCCCTGAAATGGTGGTGCCAATTTCTGCGAGTACGCCGTCTTTGGATGATGCCAAAGATGAGGTACAACGTGAAGGCTGGTCGCGCGCATTTGAATACATGGGGTTAAAGGAAAACACACCTATGCAAGAGATTGCGATTGATAAGGTGTTTATCGGATCATGTACCAATGCGCGTATTGAAGATTTAAGAGAAGCAGCAGCCATTGCTAAAGGGCATCAAGTGGCGAATCATGTGAAGCTAGCCATGGTGGTGCCAGGCTCTGGTTTGGTAAAAGCGCAGGCTGAAAGTGAAGGTTTGGATAAAATCTTTACTGATGCTGGTTTTGAATGGCGCGCGCCGGGTTGCTCCATGTGTTTAGCCATGAATGCAGATCGTTTGGAAGCGGGTGAGCGTTGTGCGTCCACATCCAACCGCAACTTTGAAGGCAGGCAAGGTGCTGGTGGGCGCACACATTTGGTAAGCCCAGCCATGGCAGCCGCAGCGGCGATTCAAGGGCATTTTGTGGATATTCGGGATTGGAATTAATTGAACTACGAAGGTCACGAAGAAAAGAAGGATACTTATTCCCTATTGCTTTCTTCGTGTTCTCTGTGTGCTGTGATGAATTGCCAAAGGCAAGGAGCCTACCCCTTGCGGGTATCGTGGTGAAAAAAGGAGATTGATATGCAAGCATTTACAAGATTAAAAGGATTGGTTGTACCTTTAGACAGAGCCAATGTGGATACGGATGCGATTATCCCCAAACAGTTCTTGAAATCTATTAAACGCACAGGATATGGGCCATTTTTGTTTGATGAATGGCGCTATGAAGATGTGGGGCAGCCAGGCATGGACTGTAGCAAGCGTCCGCTTCGCAAGGATTTTGTGTTGAATCAGCCGCGTTATCAGGGTGCTGAGATTATGTTGGCGCGTGAAAACTTTGGATGTGGTTCATCGCGTGAACATGCGCCGTGGGCGATTGCTGACTATGGTATTTCATGTGTGATTGCACCCAGCTTTGCTGATATTTTTTATAATAACTGCTTTAAAAATGGTATTTTACCCGTTGTCTTAAAAGATGAAGAAATGGATGTGTTGTTTTCTGAAACCCAAAGCCATGAAGGGTATAAATTGGATGTAGATTTAGAATCGCAAACCGTGACCACACCAAGCGGGCAGGTATTTAACTTTGAGGTGGATGATTTCCGTAAACATTGTTTGCTCAATGGTTTGGATGATATTGCTTTGACTCTTCAACAAGCTGATAAAATCAAAGCGTATGAGGCAAAGCGTAAACAAGAAGCACCTTGGTTGTTTGCATAAATCAAGTGTTTTTGATTAAACTATACCTTCATTAGGAGGTGATGATGAAGCGTATTGTTTGGTTCACTTTGTTGATGTTGATTGCCTGTAAAACGCAGGTGGCAGGGCTGCAACAAGATGCCTCATTTACGAGGGAAAGTTTAAGGCAAAATCCTGTGCTGGTTTTGGGTGTGTTGCCTGATAAATCTCCTGCGCAAGTAGTCTGGGTACGCAACCAGGGTGATAGTCTTACGCAAACCTTGCGTCAGGAGCGAAAGCGTGTGACATGGGTGTCCACAACCGAGGTGGTGCAAAAGGTTGGGGAGAAGGCCATCAAACAATTGTGGCAGGCTTATATGCAAAGCAAGCAGTTGGATGCTGATATGTTGTCGCTGTTGCATCAGAAGTTTCCGCAAGCACGGTATGTGCTTTTGGCCAAGGTAGATAGCAACCAAACCCGACAATACCGAGATCAATATGAAGAAGATGAGGTTGATGAGGTGGGTAAACCCACGGGATATTATCGGGTGACGATTGCTCAGGTTGCCGAACGTGATATGTCAGTTTCATTACTGGTCTATGATATGCAATCTAAGCTTAGGGCGTGGTATGGCAGTGTTCAAGATGGTGAACAACATGCCAATGAAGCCTCGGATACCTTTAACAAAAGCAATGGTCTTGGTGCGTCATTGGCCGCGGGTGTGACCAGTGCTTTGATTGGTAACGCCACCCATGGTTTTATGGGGTTGTCCGAGCCTGAAAAAGCACCTATACCTGATGCAGAGCCCATTTTGCAACGCATATACAAGGGTTTTGCTGAAAATATGCCTGATTAGTGTTAACAGACCCTAAAGTGTGTTCAGGCGATCAAACGCGGGTGTAACCAGTGTTTGCGCTTGTTTATCGTCTAAGCCCTTGGCTTGAATCAATAGCTTAAAAGATTCACCCATGCCTGTGGGCAGCATTAGGCGTTTGGCATGTGTAATTTCCGCGATATTGTCCACGCTTGGATGGGCGGCAAGCTTTTCAATTTGTTGTTGCACTGCTTGGGATTGGGCAAGCCATGCACCTTGAGAAGTATAGGCAACACTATCTAACCCCACGCTTTCACCTGCTAGCTTTAAGGCTGAAAAATCCACATGGGCAGTGATGTCGCAAACGCCAGGGGATAATTTGAGAACATCTTCTACCACTTGATGTTGGTAATGACCCATCAGCGTGCCTTCCATGCGTTGAGGGCGATAGTATTCTTGATGGGTATAGCCATAATCCACGGTCAATACCACGCCACGCTCAAACAGATGACAGATGTCTTGCTGCCAAGTTGCAAGGTGAGGATTGATTTCGCTACAATAGCTATTTGCCCATTGTGCTTGAATATCGTTACGAATATCAGTGGTTAAAGGGCTAAGTTCCGTCCAAATAAACTTTTCACCATCCCAATCCACACCACGCTCTAAGGTTTTTTCGTCTTGATAGGTGAATGCTTGCACAGGGAAAGCATCAGGCAGCTCATTGCTAAACATAATAGCGGTATCCCTAGGCTCAATATCTTGAAGGGTGGAAACTACGGATACCTCAAAGCCATGTGCTTTAAAATTTTCAGCTTGGCGTTGGCGTAATTGTTCGCTGGTTTCTACGGCGAAAATTTGGCTAGGGATTAAACCATATTCGGATAAAGCCTGAAGCACACGCACCAATAAGTCGCCATTGCCACCACCTTGCTCTAGCAATATCCACTCGCTTGGTTCATCCATTGCTCGCCACGCTTTATTGATGCTTTCAGCAAAGCCCAAAGCCAGCCAGTTGCCCATGGCGGTTGCAGTTGTGAAGTCACCTTCTTTGCCAAAGATGCGCTCGCT